>DONZ01000218.1 GCA_003512875.1 Desulfovibrio sp.
CACTGGAAATTATTTTCTCAGTATTTGACAAGAAATAATAAAAGCAAAGCAGGCAGACCGCAAAGTATTGATGACAGGCTTGCCTTTGAAGGAATTCTTTACGTTTTAAAAACCGGTATTCCTTGGAGGTATTTACCCAAAGGGTACGGAGCATGGCAGACGGTATACAAATTGTTTGCCAGATGGGCTAAATCCGGAGCACTGGAAAAACTGCTGCAAACTTTCGGAGAACATGCGGATAATGAATTGCTTGCAATTGACAGCAGTTATATCAAAGTTCATAAACACGGTTCAGCCCCAAGGGGCGGACAAAAAAACAAAGCATAGGACGAAGCCGAGGCGGAATAACAACCAAAATTCATGCAGTAACTGACACATTGGGATATCCTTTGAAAATTATACTTTCAGGAGGGAATGTTCATGACGTATCACTTGCGAAAGAATTACTTTCTGATATGCAGGCAAAAGCTGTTTTGGCAGACAAAGCATATAATTCCCGAAACCTTATTGCATTAATAGAAGAAAAATGCAGTGAAGCTGTTATACGTCCAAAGAAAAATGCAAAAGTTCCAAGAAGTTATGATAAACATCTTTATAAAGAACGGCATGTTATAGAATGTTTTTTTTCAAAGAATAAAAGAAAGCCGCAGAATTGCTACCCGTTATGACAAATTACAAATAATGTATAAAAATTTTGTTCTTATTGCATGCTGCTTGCTTTGATTAAAATAATTTGGAAACACACCCTAGTTTTTGTTGCTATATCAAGACAAACTATTTTGTTCATTATGAGAAAGTCTTGCGAGAAAAACATTTTGTTCTTGTTCTAAAAATGTTAGAATGATTTTGTTTAACGTCTTTAGAGTTTTTTTTTATAAGAATATCCAATTGTTATAACCTAGTTATAATAGTTTGTTACACAATATTTTCCAAAAGTTCTATAATCTTTTTAGGGGTAAAACGTTTCTCTCTTTAATAAGGTTACGGAGTTTTTTATCTTCATCAGTTATTTTTTTTGGGGGGGCTGTTTCATAACTTTCTGCCTCTGATTTCTTTAAATTTACTTTGTATATTTTCCTTAAAAAATAAACATTATTAAATCTACCATAAAAGAAATTCAATTTTAAAAAAAGAAAAAATAAAATCGTGTTGTTATTAAGTTGTATGAATATTATACGGAAATACCCTAGAAGTGTAGAAAACCACCCAGTTGACGGGGGCGTGTATTAATATCTCAGGGTTTTTGGGTTTAAATTTTTTATTAGGGTTCGTTGATATTCATTAAAAATAGTAGGATAAACAAAACCGAAAAAAGGAGCGCGTATCCCTAGTCTGTCTTTGGCCGATAGTATAAAAAAGCGGGGTAAAAATTTATTCAGCTCGCTTTTTATACTTTTTTATTTCAATAATTGCAATGCCATTATAAAACCATATCCCGTTATGTCCCATCATATCTCGGAATATCCCGGTTTTTGATATAAAATATCCCATCCTCGTTCACGGTATGAAAGGCAAGGGGTGAAGCGCTATAAGATGAGCCGTATCAGGTAGTTGCCGGCAACAGATTATATGTTCATGTAACTCCTTGCGGGGACAGAAACGGCGTATCAGATATTTTATTATAATGGCAAAGGGAATATTGGCATGATGCGTGCTTATTTAAGCCGGTAAGAGGTAATTCCTTTATATTTGATGCAATTGATTTCCGGGTCTTCTTCCAGTCTTTTTTTATATGTTTCAATATCCGCAACATCACGTGATGATAAAAACGTTTCCAGCTCAAAGCTGTTCATGGGGTGCCGTTGGCAGATGTTTTTTATTGCTTCGTAGTGGTCGGACACATCGCTGAAAAAATTGCCGGTGCTCAGCATGTCGATAGAAATGGCGGATAATTTTTCAACCGCTTTTTGAATTTGTTCCTTGCTTGGGGGCTCTGCGAAGGATTCCGCAGGAGGGCGGACAGGAGTATTGATATAAACCCTGTCGTATTTGATTTTCGGAAGCATGGCGGCGAACTTGCCTAGCGAAGCATCGTCATCATTCATACCTGCAAGAAGCATGATTTCAAGCCAAAGCTGCCCTTTGTATTTATGGGAAAATTCAATCAATCCTTTTTGCGTGTCTTCGTATTTTACGGAAAAATGCGGGCGGTTGATTTTGCGGAACGTTTTTTCGTCGTAAGCATCCATGGATGGCAAAACGATATCGGCATTCAGGAGGGCGTTTTGCACGGCGCTGTCTGCAAGCAGGGAGCTGTTGGTTATTACCGCAACGGGAACATCTGAAATTTCTTTTATTTTATCGATAAGTTCGCCCAATCCGCTGTACAGCGTAGGTTCTCCTTCCCCCACAATGGAAATGACATCAAGTTTTTGCAAGCTTTTTTGGTAATGGATAAATTCATCAACTATATCGCGCACCGGAAAAAACAGTTTTCGTTCTGACTGCATGTGTTTCGTCCTGCCCAGTTGGCAGTAAACGCAGGAATAGGAACAAGTCCTTTCCGGAATGGGGCTTATTCCCAGTGAAACGCCCATGCGCCTGGAAGGAACGGGACCGAATAAATATTTATATGAGTTTTCCATTTGAAATCCCCTTTGAAATCTTTCTGATGTGCTACATAGTCTATTCTTAATAATGGCAAATGTTAAGAGTTAATTTCGGTGTATCGCCGGATGATGATTTTACCTGTTTTGCAATGATAAAAAATTTGCACTTGTTACTTTCTATTGGGCATGTTTTTTGCTGTTTACGATTAATATAAGGAGTTAAATATGGATGTGAATACTACGGATTTGGTTTTGCCTGCGGGGTTACAGGATTTTTTGGAAGAAAATGCGTTGATATGTCCGCCAATTCCGTTGCGATTTTTCCTCTTTTGGAAGAAAGGGAAGAGAATTTTTTTGCAACGGATTGGTCTGTTGTTTCACAGCCTTTGAATTTTAATGAACATTGGGCTGGAAATTATAAAGTAAAATACTGGCTTGAACCATGGCACGCAATTCTTTATAAGGGTGATAGCTCTTATTTATCCAAAATTCTTAATGCAGGCTTTGACGGCGTGTTCCTTGATGTTATCGACGCGTTTGCTTATTTTGAAACCAAAGCATTTTCGTATGATATTCATAATGCTTATGCCATATCATCATATTTTTAGAAGATTGCTTTGCCGTTAACTTCCCGCAGTGACGCTGGATATACAGTCCCTCCCGCTTTATCATTGCGGGCGTTAGAAAAGCAATCTATTACGGCTTCAGCATAAAAAACACCGGTTTAGTTACTGTCCCCAAAAGTTGGACAACGCCGGTGTTTTTTTTTATTTTTAAATTGGTTTAAAATGGTTCATATGGCTATTTTTAAATTCAATACGATATTGTACCAAACAATGAGCAGCGATAAAAGTTTAAAAATTGGTCTCACTTTTGGTTTGTTTTGGTTTTTAAGTTTTATTATAATAATATTCAATTATTTTATAGTATTAAATTATATATTATAATTATTTTTCAAAAATATATTTAAATTTTTTATAATTGGTTGACAAATTGGTTGTAATTGGTTATTAAAAAATCATAGATAATAAAAAGGTAAGACCAATGAGTGAAATGCAATATGCCAAACTATCGACAAATAGTTTACTCAATCAATTAAAACAGTTTTTGACCGTCAATAATTTTCAGGTCGGCGATAAGCTGCCTGCTGAACGTGCGTTGGCGGAAGAGTTTAAAGTGAGCCGTTCAAGCATTCGAAAAGCTTTAAAAACGTTGGTGGATAAAGGAATAATCGAAAGCAGGCAAGGGGGGGGCAATTATTTGAAAATTCCCGATGTCGACCCTATCGCCAGTGAAATTTTGGATGCTGTCAATCGTGAAAGTTCGTTGTTTGAGCAGGTGACCGAATACAGGTATTATCTGGAGCCGATAATCGCGCGGTTAGCGGCGCAAAAAAGAACGGAAAAGCAACTTAATCAGTTGAAATTAATTGTTTTTGAACAGCAAAGGCGTAAAAGTTTGGAACTTCCTTTTGACGGCAAGCTGGATGCGAATTTCCATTTGCAGCTGGCGAACTGTACCGGAAATTTTTTGTTTATCGAAACGATGAAAAGGCTCAATAGGATTTATTCCGAAGGCAGAAGCGATGAAGTGAGAGATGATGAATGGAAGGAATTTTCCATTAAGACGCATTTGCAAATCATTGATGCGATTGAAAATCGGGATTCCGATCTTTGTGAGAATTTATTGCGGGAACATATTCTGACTGTGAAGGATAAGCACATTTTTGCAAATAAGAAAGAGTGAGTCATGTTGGTACCTGTTGTCATATATGCCTGTTTGGGGGCTGTTGCCGGTATTTTGGCGGGCTTGTTGGGGGTCGGCGGCGGAATTGTCATTGTTCCCATGCTCAGTGTCACTTTTGCGATGCAAAATTTGCCTCATGAATTGATAATGCATTTGGCATTGGGCACCTCAATGGCGAGCATTATTTTTACTTCTTTTTCCAGCGCGATGGCGCATAATGGAAGACAGTCCGTCTTATGGAACCTTGTGAAAATAATAACACCAAGCATTATGCTAGGAACGTTTTTCGGGTCTTTTATCGCTTCAAAAATTCCGACGCGGTATTTGCAGCTTTTTTTTGCATTGTTTTTATTGGTTGTGGCTTTTCAAATGTTTTTCGGAAAAAATCCGAAAGCGAACAGGCAGCTGCCTGACTCCTTGGGAATAAGTCTGTTCGGAGCAGTCATAGGTATCATTTCCAGTTTGGTCGGTATCGGAGGCGGCACAGTATCCGTTCCTTTCATGGTTTTTCATAATGTCGAGCTGCGAAAGGCAATCGGAACATCTTCTGCAATAGGCATTCCTATTGCCGTTGCCGGAGCTGCGGGATATTTGATAAATGGTTTGTCAAATCCTGATTTGCCTGAATATTCTTTGGGATATATTTATTTGCCTGCTTTATTCGGGTTGGTTTTGTTCAGCTCCCTGACTTCACCCGTAGGCGCCAAACTGACCCATTCATTGCCGGTGCATAGGATTAAAAAGTGTTTTGCGTTCTTACTCTTGGTTGTCAGTATAAAAATGTTTTTAGAAACAATTTAATCTTGAAAGGGATAAGGGGTTCATATGAAAAACACAGCTGATATTTTTTGCGGGGTATTTTTTCTCCTGATTTGCGCAGTCGCCGTTTGGAGCGTTTCTTCCCTGCCTGAGGCTTCCGGGGTTGATTATGTCGGTCCTGGAACACTGCCTAAGTTTGCCATCGCCATATTGGCTCTTTGCAGTTGTTATCTTATTTTGAAAGGTTTCATGGTCAAAGCTCCCAAAAAATATTTACCGGAAAAGAAAGTATTTTTAAAAATTTGTATGGTTTTGATTTTATTTTATCTTTATTTGGCTTCCGTAACATGTCTCGGTGATTATTTTTTGAGTATGGAAAATCCCGTTTTTCTTTACGGCGGCG
This sequence comes from Desulfovibrio sp., assembly GCA_003512875.1. GTDB lineage: Bacteria > Desulfobacterota > Desulfovibrionia > Desulfovibrionales > Desulfovibrionaceae > Taurinivorans > Taurinivorans muris. The sequence continues at coordinate 5,458 of DONZ01000218.1, forward strand.
GTTTTGGAATAAGCACCGCACTGTTTCTTATGATTATTTTGCCTTTTTTGGGACGCAAAAATCCTGTTGAAGTCATTGCGGTTTCCCTTATCACAACCGCATTGCTGATTGTTGTTTTCGGAATGTTTTTTAAAGTCTTGTTACCATAACATTTACGGAGTGGAATATGTTTGCCGAAGTATTGGAAGGAATTTTAAATGCAATGTCTTTAAGCAG
>DONZ01000098.1 GCA_003512875.1 Desulfovibrio sp.
ATGAAAGCCATATTTGCTCTCCTCCTAAATTAACGTTGGTGTCTTTTGCGGTATGCAACGATGTCACGGTTCCAGCCGCCGGGAACTTCTTCTTCTTTGAAGAAGATGTACGGGTTGGAACGAGGAGCGACAACATGCTGTGCAACCGCGGGGATTTCGGTAACTTCGAGAAGTTTTTGGAATGAAAGACGTTTAATGGTTTCACCTACGCGTTCACGGTTTTTACCTTCTTCCATCCACCAGTCCCAAATCTTTTCGATTACGCCTTTGATTTCATCAAATGGTTCGTCGGCAGGGATAAACGGAACAAGCAGGGAGCCCATTTGAGCACCGTCAAGAATAGGAGCTTTTGCGCCGAGCAAGATGGATGCGCCGCGTTCGTCACCGATGTGGAGAGCGCGTGGCATTGTGTTGATACAGTGCATGCAACGTACGCATTCTTTGGTGTCGATGGAAAGTTTGGAGCCGTCCCATTTCATGCATTGGCTTGGGCAGCGGTCCACAACTTCGGCTTGAATATCGAATTTGCCCCAATCGCGTCCGGCGTGAGCGCCTGCGTTTGGTTTAAATTCGCCGCCGACATACGCTTTCACCGCTTCCTGGTCGATTTTGATGTCGTCTTTCCATGTACCGATGACAGAGAAGTCGGAACGGGCGATGGAAGCTACGCAGCCGTTAGGGCAGGCGTCGAATTTGAATTTGAATTTGTAAGGGAATGCAGGACGGTGCAATTCGTCTTGGTAATCCATTGTCAATTGGTAGCAAGCTAATTGTGAGTTGTAGCAGGCATATTCGCAGCGGGATTGTCCCAAGCAGGATTCAGGGGTACGAAGGTTGGAACCGGAACCGCCCAGGTCGGTAGGATATTTTTCGTCGTGGGTGAGTTCGTAGAAAATTTCTTCCAATTGTGGGGTTTGGGTACCTAAAAGAACGATATCGCCGGTTGCACCGTGCAGGTTGGTAAGACCGGAGCCACGCAAATCCCAAATATCACAGAGGTGTCTCAAGAAATCGGAGTGATAATATTTACCGGCAGGTTGGTTAACACGGATTGTGTGGAAGTGCGCTACGCCTGGGAATTGTTCAGGTTGGTCGCAGTAACGGCCGATAACGCCGCCGCCGTAACCGAAAACGCCAACGATACCGCCGTGTTTCCAGTGAGTTTCACCGTCGTTGTAAGACAGTTCAAGAATGCCAAGGAGATCTTCAGGTGCATCAACTGGAATTTGATAGTCAAGACCTTTTGGATTCTTAGCACGTTCAGCAGCAGCCTGTTTAATGTCAGATACGAAACTTGGCCATGGACCTGATTCAAGTTGATCTAACAGAGGGGTTGCATGTTTCGCCATTGCCATACCTCCAGATGGGTTAATGAATCTATCGGATAAGTTTCCGATTTAATTTTGTTTTTACGATAAAAACATTTGCAGAAAAGAAAATGTGTTTCTACAATACCTTAACGTATGAATACCATACAGTATTAATAGTTTAATTTCAACCATTTTAAATTAATTTGTTAAAAATTTTTTTTAGATACATTAAAAGTTTGAATTTTAGGGCGTTAGGGAATTATTGGCGAATAATTTCAATTTCCCTTTGCAGCGTGTCGTCAAAAACAAATTTTTCCAAAGGAAGAAGTTCGGCGTATATGTTTTTGTGCCGGTTTTTTGTGCCGAAAAAACAGCCTTGATACCGTGCCGGAATGAGGATTTTATGAATCGCATGGGCGGAAGCGGGCAAGGGAGATTTTGAATTTTGCAGCCAGGAAGTTTTCAAATCGGAAACGGCTTTTTTAATTAAGATATATAACGCAAAGCTCAGAATATCGCTGCCGAGGGCGGGGTGGCGCGGACCTGCGAGAAGATTTTCGTCAAACGCCTGCTCCGGGGCGACGGTTAAACGGATAACGGGAATTTTCGCGAGCCATGCTTCATGAAGAGCCGTGCCGAGAGTTTCAATGCACATTTCATTGGTCCACGGCACATATTCTTTTTTTTGGAAAAGCGCTGCCAAGCCCGTGCCGCCTGGGACAAGGCAGGGATAATAACGCAGGCAGCGGGGGGTCAGGTCCAAGGCTTTTCGCACGTCATTTAAAAAGATGTTTTGGTCTTGTGCCGGCAAGCCCGCCATGAGCTGGATACCGAGTTTGAAACCGAGACCAAGAACCTGCCGGCAGGCGAAAGCGGCTTGCTTTGCGCAATAGCCCCGTTTGCTTTTTAAAAGGACGGTATCGTCAAAGCTTTGTATGCCAAGCTCGATAAGGTCTATGCCCGCATTTTTCAATTGTTCCAAACGTTCGGGGGCGAGAGCGTCGGGGCGGGTCGAACAGCGCCCCGAAACCTTGACGGCATGGTTTTGCGCAAGTTTTTTGCAGAACCTGAAAAAATCCAAACACAAGGCGAAGTCTTGTTCCGGAACGGCTGTGAATGTTCCGCCGTAAAAGGCGATGTCAATCGCCTTTTCCTGGGTTTTGTCCTTTTGGGAAGTTTTTACCTGTTCCAAAAAAAACGGAAAATCTTTTTCAGCCTTTTTTATAGCCGTGAAGACGCTTTGCTCCCCTTTGCCCGTTTGGGTTTCCTGGGAACAAAAAATGCACTGGAAAGGACAGCCTGCGAAAGGGATGAAAACAGGAAAAATTTTTCCTCTGTTCAGTTTTGCGTCAAAGCTTTTTCTGTAAAAATCCATTTTAAAATTTCTTAAAAAAGAACTGTATTAATATGTTGTTTTGTGGTATGGAATTTTTTAAGCCTATGCCGTATGGAGGAAATATGCAAGAAAAAGATTGTTTGTTTTGCCGCATTGTTCGGGGGGAAATTCCAAGTTCCAAAGTTTATGAAGATGAACATGTGTACGCTTTTTTAGACATAGCTCCCAGTTTTTACGGGCATTGCCTCGTTGTTCCCAAAAATCATTATAAAAATATTTTGGATATCGATATGAAGGAAATCTGCGCCGTTTTCGCCGCTGTTCAAAAAATCGCTCCTGCGGTGATGAAAGCGACGGGCGCGGAAGGGTTCCATGTTATACAGAACAATAACGAGGCGGCAGGACAAACGGTTTTTCACACCCATTTCCATATCGTTCCGAGAAAAACGGGGGACGGCATGGTGCTTTGGACTTCCAAGGCTTATGAAAATATGGAAAAAATGCTTGAAATGGCGCAAAAAATTCAAGCGGAGATTAACTGACCCGAACCGGTCATGATTTTTTTGGAAAGTTGTAAAATTTAACTTGCAAAATAAGATTGTTATGCGTATTAAAGAAAAGCAATTCGGAGGTGCACATGAATAAAGCTTTAACCAAAGCGGATATTGTCGAATCAATTTATGCTCAAACTGAAAAAAACAGAGCGGAAGTTAAAAATATTGTGGAAACTTTGCTTACCCTTATGAAACAGTCCATTAAAAAGGACCATGCTCTTTTGATCAGTGGTTTTGGAAAATTTGAAGCGTATGATAAAAAAGCCCGTAAAGGCCGTAATCCTCAAACCAACGCTTCCATCACCCTTCCTCCCCGCAAAGTTGTTGTTTTTCGTTTGTCCCGCAAATTCCGTGCGGAACTCAACGGCGAAGAAGCATAAGAATATATGCAGATATTTTGTTGAAAGTGCGGCTTGCCCGCACTTTTTTTTGTGCTTTGGCAAAAACTCCGGTTTGGCGGACAGAGTGAAAAATGTCCGGATACAAAACTGTCCTCCTTCGGTATGGTTCAATGTGTTCGTCAATGATACCCAAAGGAGGACTGTGCCATATGAATGACAGTCAGAGTTTATTCCATACCCGTTGGAATTGCAAATATCATATAGTGGTTACACCAAAATTTAGAAAACAGACAATTTGCATAAAATTAAAGGAAGATACAGGAAAAATTTTTAGGCTGTCTGACAATGGTTTTTGTTTTGCTTGTTCTTGTAATTTTCTGCTCATCTCATGGATTTATTTGGTAATTTTTCTTGACCAGTTTGATAATATTTGATAATATT
>DONZ01000056.1 GCA_003512875.1 Desulfovibrio sp.
CCGTTTCCAGCAGATGTTCGTACGGAACATAGCCCACCTCGCGAAGACGCGCGGCAATACCCTGATGATTCACGTTATCGCAAAGACGGTGCAAAACATCGTCGCCGACAACGGTATGCCGTATGGAGTGTTCTTTGCAAAGGGAAAGAATGCGGCTGCTTTCTTTAATATTCCTTCCTTTGCGCAAATATAAGTGGTCTATTTTATTAGGTTCTTTTTCAAGCACTTCCATGACCGGCTTGTAACCCGATAAAATATGTTGAAAATTTTTTTTATTTTTTTTGATTAAATTTTCTTGTTTCTGATTGCCATACGGTGTATATTTTTTTTCTTGCATCGAGTGTTCCTTGCTGAAAAAATGAAAGCTTTGCAAAGCATACTGAAATAAAATATTAATACAAGTATTTTTACAGCTTATTTTAAGGAGAGTGTTGTGCGTTCTTTTTCAATATCCAAACTGAGGCATTTAATCCTGCCTGCCGCCGTCTGCCTGTCCCTTACCGCCTGCGGAACAAAAAATTATCAGCCAGAGGACAATTATGTTTCCACCGATGATTCCCTGTATGAAAACTACATACTGAGCGTTGACGAAGAAACCGGTCCTCTTCTCGAAGCTGAAAAGAAAGCGTTCCTCTCCGTGAGTGAAATCGACAGGAATATTACGGCGGAACAATTGAAATGCGTTGAAAAAGAATACAAGCATTATATAAAAAATCCCCGCGGACGCGTGACTATCGAGCGGTTCATGTACAGAGCCATGCCCTATCTTGATTTCACCAAAAAAGTCTTCCGTGAGAAAAATATGCCTGAAGAATTGGCATACCTCGCTTTTGTGGAAAGCGGCTATCATCCTTTCGCCCGTTCTTCCGCCAACGCCCTCGGCATGTGGCAGTTCATGGCGCCGACAGCCCGGCACTGCGGACTAACCATCAACTGGTGGATAGATGAACGCCTCGACCCTTATAAGGCGACCTATGCAGCAGCCGATTATCTCCAAGAAATGTATGATGAATTTAATGACTGGCACTTGGCTTTGGCAGCCTACAACGCAGGACCGGGAAAAATCAGACGCGCTTTGACGGAAACAGGCACGGATAATTTCTTCGACCTTATGGATGCCAACGAAACCATAAAAAATTCCAAAATTAAAATTAAGAAAGAAACGGCGGATTACGTGCCCCGCTTTATCGCCATGGCAAAAATTATCCGCAGCTTCGACTCCTTAGGCTTTGAGCCAAAAGAGAATGAACTCGGCAAAGGGCACAATGTCATCAAAGAACAGGCTATCGCCATTAAAGCGCAGCGCGGTTCCGATTTGAAAGCCATTGCCCGTGAAATGGACATGTCATGGCAACACTTCCGCGACTATAACCCCGCCTTTTTGCAAACCGTAACCCCTCTCAACGCCGATACCGTTTTTTACGTGCCGGCAAGCCTGCAGGCGAGAGGTTTGGAAGTAAGCCGCATGGAAATGCTCGCCGGCTGGTCCACATACACCATTAAAAAAGGGGACACCCTTTCCGGTATCAGCAAAAAAACAGGTGTGCCCGTGCACGTTTTGCGCCAAGCCAACGCCGTCAGCGAACCTTTGCGCATAGGACAGCATTTGAGGCTTCCCGGACACAACACCTACATAGCGGATAAAAATGCGAATAAATCCTCAAGCCTCGGAACCCGTCCTGAAAAAGATCTCAATTACACGGTAAAATCAGGCGACACGTTCGTCGAAATCGCCAATAACCACGGACTTGCCCTTGCGGAACTGCAAAAAGCGAACCCGCAAATCAAAGACGTTACCAAACTCGCTCTCGGACAGCAAATTCGTATCCCCGGAACCAAACAACATTTCAAAGTCAAAGAACAAAAACCCATTCAAAACCTCATTGCGGCGAATAAAACCAAACAAATTCAGCAAACGGCGTCCAAAAAGCAGGAAATGGCTCCCGCTTCCTCCGCAAAACGTTCAAAAAGCCGCTACACAATCCAAAAAGGAGACACCCTTTATTCCGTCGCCCAAAAACACGGTTTGACCGTTGCCGAACTTCAGGAAATGAACAACGGATTGTCTCCCCAAAACTTGGCGATCGGGCAAAGCATTCTTGTTAAAGCCCATGAAAATTATATTGCAAGCAACAGCAAAAAAGCTCCGCGGCAAAATCTCGCAAAAAAGAAAACCTATACGGTAAAACAAGGCGATACCCTTTATTCCATCGCAAAATCACACGGGCTCAGTGTCGCGGAACTGCAGACACATAACAAAAACCTCAGCACGAGCATTTCCATAGGACAAACAATCACCATACCGTCCAAAACACAGCTCGTCGCGGCAAAACCCATTGTCCATATCGTAAAAAAAGGCGACACCCTTTACAGCATAAGCAAAAATTACAATGTCACGGTTGATGCGATTGTCGCTTACAACAATCTTGCTGGCAACAGCTTATCCATCGGACAAAAGGTGAAAATACCGAATACGAATTACACAATGGCAAGCGCGGACAATTCCGACAACATACAATAATTTACATGCCTGCATATTCAAATAAAATAATGAAAACCGCCGCATACAAAACGGCGGCTTTTATTTTAACAATTCGGCACCAAACAATATTCCCCAAGAAAACATTTTTTTAATAAAATCTTACCTGTTTTTCTTGCCATATCAGCTGATTACCAAATACAAGCATATTGTGAGCTGATAAAAAGGGATAGAAAAAAGTCTTCTTCCTCCTCTTCCTCGTCACCTTTTAACGTGACCTGATTGTAAGGGATAAAAAAAGGAGCATACGCTCCTTTTTCATGCCATATATCGGAAAATTAACCTGTTACCAATATTTTCGGTATTTTTCCCTGCCGAATTTAGTCAGCCGCCAGCGCTGCATCAGCATTTCCCCCTCGCCGGCGTCCTCAACCCATTCTTCCACAAGCTCCGCAATGCCGACAGCACGCAAAGACAAAACATGTTCATCGGCGGCATAAACCTGCTTTTCACCGGGGTGGGACTGCATAAGCAAATCCCGAATTTCCCGTGTTGTGAGCGAAGCATGCATATCCAACAATTTACAAATTTCCAATCTGATCGGATGTTTCATAATTTCTCCCCGTTTGCCCGAAGCTAGCCCACTTGCCGCAAATTGACAATGTCTTTAGGATTTCCGATAACAAGAACCATGCCAGAGAAAATCACGACAGCACCGATAACAAGATTTACGGTAATCTCCGTATCCAGGAAAACAGCACTCAAAACCACGCCCCATAGTGCATAGGTGATGTTCAAAGCCATGGCACGGCTTACCCCTGTCGTATTCATCGCCTTATACCAGCACATATAGGAACAAGCCCCCACAATCCCCGCAAGCATGATAAGGTATAGTTTGTCACTGGTTAAAAAACCTTGGATAGCTGAAAAATAATCCATATCCGCAGGCAGCGTGAAATGGCAGGCAAGCGGAATAAGAATGAACCAGTAAATGCATGCGGAAGTCATTTGATAAATGTTCAATGCAATGCCGGGTTCGACAAAATCCATTCCGGAGGTCACCACAACGCCCTCGCAGGCCCAGCCGCAGGCGGCGACAACGGCGAAAAGCAAACCTAAATAAAAATATTCGGACCCGCCGCCGGAAGGCGCGACAAAACTGATGATGAACACGCCAAAAATACAGCCGAGCAAACCGATCCATGCTCTTCCGATGATTTTTTCCTTTAAAAAGACCATTGCCAAAATAGCCGCAAAAGCGGGGTACAGGGAAGTTATCGGCAAAACATAAGCCGGATCGGTTAAGGAAACAGCCATCAAATACCCTCCCATTCCGAAAGGCGCGCCCAAAAATCCGCCGAGCATGCAAAGCCTGCCGGCTTTATTTTTAATGGTTCGGGGAATTTCTTTCAATTGCCCTCTGTAAGCATTGACAGCCAAAGATGTGACTGCGCCGCAAAAATCATGAATACCCGCAGCCGCAAAAGGAGCGACAAGCCAATATTCAGGCTGTGCGAAGGCACCGCTTTTAACCCCCATGCCCAAAAGAAAAACGCTTGATACCGCCCACGTGATACCGCCGATTATGCCAAGAACCAAACCTTTTTTGGCAAAGAGCAAATCTTTTTTTTCACGCAGCGCCGCCGCCCTTTCCGCTGTTTTGACAAAATTTGTTTGAGTGAGTATTTCTGACCCCATAAGCACCTCTGCAAATATTTGCCATAAAAAAAGCAAAAATTATGCCAAGCGAAAAACCCCCGAAAAGTCCGAATTTCCGCTGTATTCATTATATATATCGGAATAATGAAAGGACTTTGTTCCAAAAAGAACGATAAAATCTTTTCATTGACGACATATTTGTCATAAAAAACGTTTCCCGCTTTCAAAAACCTAATCACCTGGAAATAAATGAAATTTTCTTTGTCATTCTAAAAGTAAAATTCAAAAAAATGTCAAAGTTGTCGTCATAAAAAACTAATTATTTCTCTCAAAAAGAATTGAACGACACAAATGTCGCATTAATGGACAAAGCAATACGCGTTTTTTCAATCCTATTTGTCCTAATATGCCAATATAATACTTTTTATTCGTAATGGCATGTTTTGTGATTTTTAGAGCAAAAAACATATGCACATTGGAGGTTCCCATGGCAAAAGACGACGATTTCACTTGCAGACCATTGGATGAAAATGATTTATGCGTTGAAAAATCAATTGCCTTGCCGGTTGTTCTTGTTTTATTGCTTGTCAGCTTGCCTGCAATCTTTTTCAGCGCGGAAATGGAAGCCTTTTTAAAAGGCATTGTGAACCCGCTGAACAAGGCATTGGGCAGTTCGTTTTTATGGCTTGTGACGATTTTTGTTTTCATGCTCATTTATTTCGCCATAAGCAAATACGGCGACATAAAATTTGGCGACCCTGACGAAAAACCCGAATTTCCTCTTGGTTCCTGGGCTGCCATGATTTTCACCTCCGGCGTTGCGGGGGCATGCATGTTCTGGGCTATTGTCGAACCCTCATGGTATTTGGTGACGCCCCCTATGAATGCGGCGCCCGAAAGCGTGGAGGCGTACAACCTCAGCCTAAGTTTCCTTCTTTTAAACTGGGGCCCCACAGCATGGAGCTCTTATTTCATCTGCGCCTTGCCTATCTGCTATATGTTCCACATCAGAAGACAGCCTCTTTTGCGTGTGAGCGCGGCTTCTGAAATTGTCATCGGCGAACGCAAAGACAAATTCCTAGGCAGATTTTTGGACTGCTGCTTCATTTTGGGTCTGATGTTCTGTACGACAATGACCATGTGCCTTTCCCTGCCGACCGTGGAAGCGACCATCTGCAAAGTGACAGGCTTCGAACCATCCCTCGCCCTGCAGGGCAAAATCTTACTCACGACTATCGCCATTTCCGCCGTCAGCGTTTATTTCGGTTTGAAAAAAGGAATTAAAACAGTAAGCGACCTCAACGTGCTTTTGGCATTTGCTTTGCTCATTTATGTTTTCTTGTGCGGTCCGACAGCCACATTGTTCGATACGTTCACCAACGCCGTGGGCAGAACAGCCAACAACTTCCTTACCTATATCCTTTGGACGGACCCGTTCACCGACCAAACCGTGCCCCAGGACTGGACAATGTTCTATGCCATGAACTGGCTGGGCTACGGACCTTTCATGGGCTTATTCATTGCAAGGATCTCCCGCGGAAGAACAGTCAGGGAAATCGTAGGCTGCGGTTTGTTCTTCGCGGTTCTTGGCGGTTACTGCATGCATGGCGTGCTTGGCTCCTACACCTTATACCTGTCACACAACAACATCATTGACGTTACGGATATTTTGGTGAAGCAAGGCGGCGCCGCCCTCATGGCGGAAGTGTTTGACACGCTGCCTTTCAGCACCGTGGTTTTTATCGTGTATACGATGGTTTCAACCATTTTCCTGGCAACAAGCATCAATTCAAGCTGTTACATCATGGCGGCAACAGCAACCAAACGAATCGGAGTCAACGACGATCCCAACAAATACAATTTGGTCATGTGGGCGCTTTTGCAAGGCTTGCTCGCTTTCGGAGCCCTTACCATGGGCGGGCTTGAAGTTGCAAAAATGCTTGGCAAACTGGCGGGTATTTTCATCTGCATTCCTGTCATCCTCCTTGCCTACGCATGGATAAAAATGCTCAAAGGCGACAAACTGGACGAAGTGACAGACTGCCGATAAAAAATATTTTGTTCATAATCGCCAAAAAGAAGAAAGCCGGCTCGATACCGGCTTTTTTTATTATTTACTAACACACTCTTCTTCTATATACTGGAAAAAAGGCGGGAATTTTATGGTACAATACAGAGACGGCAATTATTTCAGCGAGTTTGAAAAAAATATTTTCGATATTCTGCCGGGTTTGGCTTATTATTGCAAATTCATTCCCTCAAAAACGGACAATCCGTATGATTATTCCCTTATTTTGGAATACGCGAGCAAGGGCTGCATGGAGCTTGTGGGCATTTCCGCAGCCGAATTTATAAAACAAAATAAAAACGTGCTTGAACATTTAATGACGGAGGACGATGTAAAAAGAACCCATAATTACAGCTATGACCAAGTGAGGGAGCATAAGTCCTATGAAATGAAATACCGCATAAAATTCGCGAGCGGGCTTTTGAAATGGGTTTGGGACATCGGTGCGGGCGATTATGACAAGCAAGGAAATATCATCGGTTACAAGGGAGTAATCATGGATATTTCCGAAGAAAAATTCAATGAACTGGAATTGCAGGAAGAAAATAAACAGCTCAAAGCCTCGATAGAGCAGGCGAACGGCCTGGGACGCATTATCGGCAGAAGCAAAGCCATGCAAAATGTTTATGAACTCATTATGAAAGCTTCTGAAAACGATATGAATGTCATCATACTGGGAGAAACCGGCTGCGGAAAAGACTTGGTTGCAAAAGCCATTCATGAATACAGCGGCAAAAAGGGCGATTATGTTCCCGTCAACTGCGGGGCTATTCCCGAGCAGCTTATGGAAAGTGAATTTTTCGGACATACGAAAGGTTCTTTTTCCGGCGCTTACGCAAATAAACAAGGCTTCATCGCCGCCGCCGACAACGGCACGCTCTTTTTAGACGAAATAGGGGAAATCCCCCTCAATTTGCAGGTGAAGCTTTTGCGCACGCTGGAAAACAGAACCTATACGCCTTTGGGAAGCAACACGCCCAAAAATTCCAATTTTCGTCTGATCACGGCGACGCATAGGGATTTAAACCAAATGGTGCAGGAAAAAAACATGCGTTCGGATTTCTTTTACCGGATTAATGTGCTGGAAATTCATCTGCCCCCGCTGCGGGAAAGGGAAAATGACTTATTCCTTTTGGTTGAAAATTATTTCAAACGCAAAAACGCCAGGATCACGCTGCCGCTGAAAGTCCGTTTAGCTATGCAAAACTATCATTGGCCCGGCAATGTGCGGGAACTGCATAATTTTTTGGATAAATACCTGTTTCTTGGCGAAGACGCGCTCAAAAGCCTGCATTTTTCCGAAGAAGACAGTTTCTTAATGAATCTGACCGCCAATACGCTTTCTTTCAAAGAGGCAACGGAAGAGTTTGAAAGGCAAATCATTATGAAATCCCTGTCCCAAAATCAAGGAAATACGGCTAAGTGCGCGGAATGCCTCGATATGAATTTAAGAACGCTGCAAAGAAAAATAAAGCAGTTCGGAATAAAATGAAGTTTGAATGAGTTTGCCATAGGACACTCCAATTCCTTTGGAACGGTTTTTGCTATGAAATGCTATGGCTCTTTAAAGACGCTATCAATCTTTAAAGACATTGTAAATTGTTAAGGAGTATCTTATGTCAGCACCTATTGTAAAGTATTCACGCAAAGGAAACGTTCACACTATTGATTTCGGCATTCCCGCAATAGACAACATCATCATCGATTACGATAAAATCCCGGAAGAACAAAGGGCAGGACTTGCGAAATCCCTTCTTTCCGCCGCCAATTTAGCTTGCTACATCGCAACCTTGGGAAGCGCGCTGACCGCCCGCGGGGCAAACTTCACGGAAATAGAAGGCATTGCGAACATAGATTTGGGACATAATGAAAACAAGCAGGCACGCGTCACCGGCATCAATTTAGACGTGAAAGTCGCAATGGACGGCGAAGACGATTCCATTTTCGAACGCTGCCAAAAAATTATGAAAAACGGCTGCCTGGTTACCGGTTCCGTTCATGAGGGAAAACACATGACCTATAAACTTGAAGCCGAATATGACGACTAAGCGGGCATGAGCCATTCAAATTGAAAAGGCGTTGCACAGGCAATGCCTTTTTTTATTTCCATAGTACGACATAAATGTCGCTTACAATTTTATTTCTAAAATACGGACAAATCATTCAATTACAAAAATTCACTTGCTATCTTATATAATTATAATAACATATCCACATTGTTTTTATTAATATTCATAAAGAATACGTCAAAAATGACGCAGGCTTGTTTTCAAAAACAGAAAAATCTCCTCTTATTTCAGTAATACACGACATATTTGTCGTTTTTTATCGCATTATTTTCACAAAAAACCGTTTAAACCATGAAAAAAGAAAAATGAACTCCGTTTATTCCCTAAAAACAACGGCAAAACGCCTTTGGCATGCTTCTTGATATAAAAAGAACAAAAGATTTATCATACGCTATGGCAAATTTATCAAAGGAGACAATCATGGCAAGCAAAGCAAAAAAAGCGGCCCTTATCGGTTTTGACTGTTTAATTCCCAAACGTCTTGAAGCGATGCTCGCAGAAGGCGGACTGAAAAACTTCCGCCGTGTGATGGAACAAGGCAGCTATATTCCCGAAGGCTTCAACCTTCCGACGGTAACGCCTCCCTCATGGGCGACCATTTGCACCGGGGCATATCCCCGCA
>DONZ01000019.1 GCA_003512875.1 Desulfovibrio sp.
CTATTTAAGACGTGCTTCAAGATGTGACAAGCTTCCTTCGAGAAGAACAACTTGTTTGTGATTGAGCACTTCGTAAACATTGACCTTGTCTGGCGTTACCACAGTAATGCCGGGGATATTGCGGGCAGCGAGAGCCACGCCGTTATCTTTCAGCATATCATCACCAGGGGTAACCACAAGTGCTTTGGTCAAACCAAGAGCTTTTGCAACCGCTGCAAAGTTTTTGGTTTTTGCTTCAGCCAAATCGATGGATTTAACAACCATGATGTCGTTATCGGCGACACGGGAGGATAAAGCCATGCGCAAAGCCAAAGTACGCACTTTTTTATTAACTTTAAAACTATAATCACGAGGTTGTGGTCCAAAAATAATTGCACCGCCGCGCATGATAGGTGAGCGGTTGCTACCTTGGCGGGCATTACCTGTGCCTTTCTGTTTGAAAGGCTTCTTACCACCACCACTTACAAACGCACGAGTTTTAACTTGATGAGTACCTGCACGTAAAGCAGCACGATGAGCACGAACAACCAAGTTAAGAATCTCAGGGCGTACCTCTACTTCAAATACTTCAGGAGCAAGGCTGATTTCACCTTGTTCTTGTTTCATTTGATCGTAAACTTTCAAAGTAGCCATATTATCTCCTAACTACTGCTTACGTACGAACACAAGACCGTTTTTAGGACCGGGAACGCTGCCTTTCACAAGGATGACTCCTTCTTCCTGACGAACTTCCACAATGGTCAGACCTTGCTCGGTAACTTGTTCGTTACCCCAATGACCAGCCATTTTTTTACCCTTGAAAACGTGTCCGGGAAAAGTATTGTTACCGATAGAACCTGCGTTACGGTGAACTTTTTCGTTACCGTGACCGTCTTTGATACCGGCGAAATTCCAGCGGCGCATAACGCCTTGGTAACCTTTACCAACACTTGTTCCGGTTACTTTGATTTTATCGCCAACGCCGAACATATCGATAGTGAGAACTTCACCAACCTGCTGTGCAGCAGCGTTTTCCAAACGAAGCTCACGAACCGTGCGATAGTTACCTGCGTTAGCTTTGGCAAAATGCCCTTGCATGGCTTTAGACACATGCTTTTCCTTAGCTTCATCGAAGGCGATCTGAAGAGCATGATACCCATCTTTTTCCGCCGTTTTCACTTGTGTAATAGGGCATGGTCCTGCCTTGATTACAGTAACAGATACTGCTGAACCGTCACCAGCAAAGATACGGGTCATACCCAATTTACGTCCTAATATTCCCATTTTCTCAGACATAACGCCCCTCACTAGAGCTTAATTTCCACATCCACGCCGGCTGGTAAGGAAAGCTTACCAAGAGCGTCCACGGTCTGTTGCGTGGGGTCGAGGATATCCATAAGACGTTTATGAACTCTCATTTCAAACTGTTCACGAGATTTTTTATCTACGTGCACAGAGCGGTTAACCGTGTATTTATGAATATTGGTGGGCAAAGGAATTGGTCCTGCCACCCCAGCGCCTGTATTGCGCGCTGTATCCACGATTTCCGCCACAGCCTTATCCAGGATGCGATAATCGTAAGCCTTAAGCTTAATACGGATACGATCACTGCCAACTGTTGTCATTGCGAATCTCCATTTTAGGCAATTCGCTCCGAAAGATACTGAAAATTTCTTTCGGAGTATCCACCGCCGGATAACGGCGGCCGGTCAATTATCTTGACCATCAAAAAGAAGCAAACAAAAACTCAGGAAATGCCTGCTCCTCATTCCATACACCTTTGTTATCAGACAACGACAAAAACCCTCATGCCATCACATAGGGCGACTTTTTATGATTTTTTCCTTTTGAAAAGAGAAGAGAACCAGCCCCACCCGTTTCGCAACAAAAATCCATCATAAAAAATAAAGCCGACCCGGGTTTGCCGATCCTGTCCGATACGAAATAACTTCGTAATAGATAGGTGGTCCCACAGGGATCACGCATGCACAAGCCTTTTGCTTGCTGGATAACCTTTCAACCCATAAACCGTTGATTTATGCGTTGTCACGGTTGACAATACCGGCATGGTGACGCCTGTAAATGTCAAACGTTTTCAATATGTTGAAAACACATTAAGACAAGCTCAACTTGTCTTTCTCTGCTGTCCAGAGATTGCCTCATGAAGAGGTGATTTAAATATTTACCTATTTTTCTTAGTTCTGTCAACTTTTTTTTAAAATTTAATTTTTTTCTTGCCTTAATGCTTAAAATTTATTTTTATTTTTTCATACCACTTCGAGAAAAAAAATTATGCAGCTTTATATCCACGTTCCTTTTTGTGTAAAAAAATGCCATTATTGCTCATTTTATTCCATGCCTGCGGCTTCTTTAAATATTTTGGAAAATTTTCGTTCCACGCTCTCATTAATAGATACATCGGCCGATATTTATGAAGGTATAGAAAAATTCGTCCCTCAAAAAAGCCAATCCGTGCAATCGCTTTCTTCGTTTCTTGTAAATAAAAAACAAGAGATGAGTCCGGACATTTTAATCAATGAGGCAAAACCGAATTTAACCTTGGCTGATGCGTTTTTTTCGCAGGAGCAGGCTCAGGCCTTACGGAACAAACTCGGCGCCGGCAGGTTTTCAAATCAGCAAACACAAGTGAAAAAAGCGAAACGCCTTGAGCTTCCCAAAGAGTTTTGTTTTAAATTCATCGAAGAACATCCATTAAAACAAAGCAATGAATTTCATCTTTGGAAAACGACCCTTTTAAAAGAATTGTCCATACTTGCGCAGTATTATAAGGAAAATCCCATAACAAGCGTTTTTTTTGGCGGAGGCACCCCTTCCTATATACCAATAAAAGATATGGAAGACATTTTATTTTTCATTATCGGCCATTTTTCTGTTCTGGAAGATTGCGAAATATCGTTGGAAGCAAATCCTGACAGCATTTCCAATATCAAGGCTGTCGCATATAAAAAAATGGGTTTCAACCGAATTTCCTTAGGCGTGCAGTCCCTTAACAACAAATATTTGCAAATGCTCGGCCGCCCCCACTCCGCCCATGACGCCCAAAAAGCTTACCATTCGCTGCGTTCTGCCGGTTTTGCCAATATCAGCCTCGATTTTATCTGGGCTGTGCCGGAACAGCGGCTCAAAACGTGGCTCGATGATTTGAAAAATGCCGTCAAGCTGGCTCCGGAGCATATTTCCGCCTATGGGCTGAGCATTGAAGAAGGCAGTTATTTCGACTTGCTGAATAAGGACGGCAAACTCAAATTAGCCTGCGAACAGGAACAAGCCCAAATGTACAAAACAGGTTCCGCCATTTTGGAAGAAGCCGGCTATATGCAGTATGAGATTTCCAATTACGCCAAAATGGGTTATCAATGCCGGCATAATCTGGGCTATTGGCTTGGCAGCGAATATCTCGGAGCAGGACCTTCCGCGGCGAGCACGGTCGGAAACATACGCAGGACGCACAGTGCCGATTTGGAGAAATGGGCGGTTGACATTGCAGCGGGTTTTGCCGATGACATTGAAGCGCAATCCAGAAATGAAGCATACACGGGCATAAGCAATTATACCACGGAACATTTATCCAAAACAGAACGGATTTGCGAGCTTGTCATGCTGAGGCTCCGTACCGTCAAGGGACTGAATGCCGATGAGTACGAAGCGCTGAGCGGAAAGAATTTTTTCAAAGAACACAGCAGGTTATTAAAACTTTTGGATAAAAACAATCTCATGCGGATAAAAAACGGCCATGTCTTTTTCACACGCAACGGCATGCTCGTATCCAACAGCATTTTGGAACATTTTTTCAGAAACATCAAAGAAAACCAAGCCAAACTGACGGCAGGAAAATGACACAGAAAGAACGCATCGTCATCGGGCGCTTAGCCCCAAGCCCCACCGGATACCTGCATTTGGGCAATGCATGGTCTTTTCTTCTCGCATGGCTTTCCGCCCGCCTCGGCAACGGAAAAATTTTTCTGCGTATGGAAGATATCGACCCTGCCCGTTCCAAACCTGAATTTATTGACGGAATTTTAGAAGATTTCGCTTGGCTCGGACTTGATTATGACGGAGAAATTGTTTTTCAAAGCCGACGGCTTCAAATTTACGAAGAATACCTGCAAAAAATTTCCCCTTTTGTTTATCCTTGCTTCTGCACCCGCAAAGAATTGCGGGAAGTTGCCGGGGCTCCGCAAATCACGGCTCCGGGTGACAGATTGATAATGCCCGATATGGGGGCTGTTTATCACCGCACATGCCGTTTCTTCAGTCCGGAAGAACGAAAGCAAAAAACAGGCAAAAACGCCTGTCTTCGTCTTGCCTGCCCGCCTTTTGAAAAACAGGAATATGAAATTATTCCTGAACAATTTCATACTGCTGCCCCTATTTTTTCCTTTAATGATTTAATCCTGGGCAAACAGAAATTCGATTTGAATGCCTGCGGCGGAGATTTCGCCGTACAGCGCTCCGACAAAGTATGGGCATACCAATTCGCTGTCAGCATTGACGATATGCTTATGGGCATAAACCAAGTGGTGCGCGGTGCAGATATTCTCACCTCCACTCCCCGCCAGCTCTACCTTTTTCAATTATTTGGCCATACCGCTCCGGAATATGCCCATATTCCGCTTTTGCTCGACCCAAAAGGCAAACGTTTGGCAAAACGCCATGCAAGCTTAAGCCTTAAAACGTTACGCCAAAAATACAAAAGCCCCGCCCCGCTCATTCAATATCTCAGCCGATTTTTAGCTGTTGACGGCAATGCCGGCAGCGCCCGGGAACTGCTTGCCTGCCTCAAAGAGAAAAAAATCCAATCCTTTCCATGGGATATGCTCAAACAATATGAAAATGCCATTCAAACAAATTTCACTTAATTCTTTTCTTCACAAAAAGCTCTTTTTTGTTTATTTTTCCGCTCCCTATTCTTGATATTTTTTTATCAATAACAAATAGATGTTATTGTTTCCATAAGAAATTATTCTTTAAAAAAAACAGAAGAAATATCATGAACAGATGAATGGAAACAGTGACAGTGCAGGCTGCGTATGTCGACGGCGAATTGGTGTACCAAGCATGATATATTGCCGTTCTAAAAAAATAAAGCCCGCAAGGGCTTTATTTTTCAACATGTTCAAAGGAAGCATTTCTTTGCATGCACGAAACTTGCTCCAGTTTCCGCTGTTCATTTTTGATAAAATCGCCAATGCCGCTGACAGGCGGAGCATTGAACGTCAAACCGTACCCTATCAACGCCCCGAAAGGTAAATACGATACGGAGCTATTGAGAAATTCCAACGGCTTGGGAGCGAAACGGGGAACGAAGCCCGTGCTTGCGAAACGAACCCGCCCTTTTGGACAATAGGCTTTGCTTTCACGCCACAAGCCATACGGATTACACAATTTTCCCTGATACTTCGACTTGTTCAGAGAAAAACGGTTTTTGGCAACAAAAACAACTCCTTGCTTCGCAACGCGGCAAAGTTCCGCAAGAATGGTCTCCGTAAACATTTTTCCCTGCAAAGCGCTTGGCAAACCGAAATTTTGCCGATACGCGTCAGTTGCGTATAAAGAAAAAAAAGCATAATCAAAGCTGTCGTTTTCAAAAGGCAGGTCATCGAATTTTCCTAACTGATACGAAATTCTCGGACCTGAACGCAAAAGGCTCTCTTCTACGGCATGATGATTTTCTTCGCACACGGTGACGTCAAAACCGCTGTCCCAAAAAAATTCCGGAATGAGCGGAGCATGAAGTCCGATATGCAAAAAATGCGAACCGCGCCGCTGCCAGTCTTCCATTAAAAACTTCACAAGGCGTTCTTCCGCCCTTTTATACCATGCCATAGTTTTCCTTCATCATTTTACCGCATATCCTCTGCGGTTCTCAGCAAAAAATATTTAAAACCCGCAGGCAAAACAATTAAGTTTCATTCCTCCTCGACGTCCTGCAACCAGCGACCGAGTGTTTCCGCAATGATTTTGCCCTGTCTGACGCTGGAAATATTAAATTTCGCCTGCTGCCTGAATTCACCGGCAATCTTTTTATACCGACGGATAGTATATTTATCGGGACCGTAATCATCCACATCGGCGATATATTCCTTATATCGGAAAAGAATAGTCGTATTCAAACCTTTTGAAAGAATTTCCTTGTCGATTTCCTTTACCAGCAAAATGCCGTTCTCTTCATAATTAATTGTAATTTCATCAATGGTACTGCTCATTTCTTATCGCTTTTCCTTAAAAAATTTTTGTAAAACCGCTATGGAAGCATCCGCCATAAGCCCGCCGTAATGCCAGGTACCGACACCAAGTTCCGGGCAATTCAATCCCTCATAACAAGAACAAACCGCCCCCGCCCTTTTATCATACGCACCGAAAACAAGCCCTGCAAGGCGCGCCTCGCGGATCGCCCCCATGCACATGAAACAAGGCTCCAAACTCACCACGAGCACACAGTCGGACAAGCGGTAATTGTTCCGCCGCAGTCCTGCCGCACGCAAAGCAAGAATTTCCGCATGCGCCGTGGGGTCGCAATTTTGTATGCTGAGATTATGAGCCTTTGCCAAAATAGTTCCCTGCAGGTCGCAAATCACAGCACCGACGGGAACTTCCCCTTGTTCAGCGCCTTTCCTTGCCATGTCAAGAGCCAATTCCATAAGCCCTTCCCATGAAAAGCCCCTGGGGGCTTCCGGCACGGGACCCCATGGCTTCGCCGCCAAAAAACTTTCCCGCATTATTTTTCTGTGTTGAATTTATCTATGGCGGCGATAACTTCTTCCGGGCTGTCGCAAATGGTGAGCAAATCAATTTCTTCCGCCCGAACATATCCGCGGGAAACCATTTGGTCGCGTATCCAGTCGATCATGCCGGACCAAAACTTGCTGTCATACAAAATAATCGGGAACCGGTTGATTTTATGGGTTTGTACCAAAACAGCCGCTTCAAAAAGTTCGTCAAGCGTTCCGAAACCGCCGGGCATGACCACATACGCAAACGCATATTTCACGAACATAAGCTTACGCAGGAAAAAATATCTGAAATCGCAGCGGGTTGTGATATACGGATTAGGGTCCTGTTCATGGGGCAGTTCAATATGCAAGCCGACAGAAACACCGCCAACGTCTTTGGCGCCCCTGTTTCCGGCTTCCATATATCCCGGACCGCCTCCGGTAATGACGCCGTATCCTTTTTCACAAACAAGCTGTGCGATGCGTTCCGTCGCTTTATATACCGGGTCCGTTTCATTGGCGCGGGCGGAACCGAAAATGGAAACACAAGGAGGAAGTCCTTTCAACGTGTCAAAACCGTCCACCAATTCACCCATAATCCTGAATACCCGCCAGGACTCCATATTGATAACATTGTCGACTTGATATTGGTCGCAATTTCTGAACATAAAAACCTCTCTTTAAACAGTTTTCTCTTAGCATAAAAATAAATCTGAAAAAAATCAACCAAATTTTAATTTCAATAAAACACTTTTCAACCTAAAAAAATTAAGCTATGTTCCTACAATATAATAATCTTTAATAAAGTGAGGATGTATGAAAGTACAATTTTTAGGTGCTGCTCAGACAGTAACCGGTTCCTGCCATGTTATTGAAGCGGCAGGGCACAGGTTTGCCGTTGACTGCGGAATGCACCAAGGCAACAACGCGATTGAAGAACGAAACTTTAATTCCGAGCTTTATGAGCCTGACTCTTTAGAATTTATTTTGCTCACGCATGCCCATATTGACCACTCCGGTCTTATTCCCCGCATCGCCGCCCACGGATTCAAAGGAAATGTTTACTGCACAGCCCCGACGCTTGATTTTGTCACCCTCATGCTTGAAGACAGCGCCCATATTCAGGAAATGGAATACAGCTGGCGTGAAAAACAAAGGGACAGAAAAGGGAAAAAAAGAAAAGACGACCTGTTATACAGCGTTGAAGAAGCACGCGAATGCATAAAACAATTCAAACCTGTTGAATTTAATCAGACATTCGAACCCGTACCCAATATCAAAGTCACATATAAATATGCCGCCCATATTTTAGGCGCCGCCTTTATTGTCATTGACATCACCGAAAACGGCGAAACAAAGCGCCTCACCTTTTCCGGCGACCTCGGCAGGCATGAAAACATGCTTTTGTTTGACCCGCAGCCGCTTGAAAAAACAGACTATTTATTCCTCGAATCAACATACGGCAACAGAAACCACAAGGACGACGAAAACAGTCTGGACGAACTTGCCAACGCCATAGAACGAAGTTACAAATTAGGCGGCAAAGTCATTATTCCGACCTTCGCCGTCGAAAGAGCGCAGGAAATCATTTACTCCCTGTACCTAATACACAGACGCGGACAGCTTCCAAAAAATATGCCTATTTATTTGGACAGCCCTCTCGCGATTAAAGCAACGGAAGTTTTTGAACGCTACAAAGACGACCTTGATTTCCATGAAATCAAGAACGACATGCCTTCCATCGCAGATTTCGATTTTAAAGTTAACTATACGTTGGGAACGGAAGAATCCCAAGCGCTTAACGCTATGGAAGGTCCCGCCATCATTCTTTCCGCAAGCGGCATGTGCAACGCCGGCCGTATCAAACACCATTTGAAACACAATATCTGGCGTCCTGAAACATCTATCGTTTTTGTCGGTTTCCAAGCCGTGGGCACCCTCGGACGTAAGATCGTCGAAGGTGCGACAAGCGTCAGCCTCATGAATAACGATTTGAACGTATCCGCAAAAATTTATACCATTAACGGTTTTTCAGCCCACGCAGGACAAAACCAGCTTCTTGACTGGGTCAGCACCATTGCGAAATGCAAACCGCACATTATTCTGATACACGGTGAAAAATCCGCCCAGGAGGAACTCGGACGGCTTATCAAGGAAAAATACGCCCTTGATGTCACCATTCCTGCATATCTGGACGAAATCGAGCTTACCGCCAAGGCGAGCGACGACGAACAAGTCGCCCTCAGCCTTGCCAAGCACGCCATACCGAAACTCGATTGGCAATTCGTATTTGACGATTTGGATCTTCGCTTCAAACAGCTGCATAATAAACTCGACCATGTACAGGAACGTTCATGGGAAGATCAAACGGAAATACATGACAAGGTTGCAAAGCTTAACAACGATCTTTATAAGCTTATCGCACAATTATAAGGAATCATATGAAAATCATAGCGGGTGCGCTCAAAGGGCGCACCTTGAAAACGTTGACCGGTCCGGCAGGATACAGACCTGCCATGGGAAAAGTGAGGGAATCTCTGTTTTCCCTTCTTGAAGCCCGCGGAGTCATCTGGGCTGAAAGCGTTGTTTTGGATTTATTCGCAGGCAGCGGCTCACTGGCGTTTGAAGCCGTCAGCCGCGGAGCGAAAAAAGCCTATCTTGTTGAGAAAGACGCCAAAGCTTCCGCCTGCATAGCCGCCAACGCCGCCAATTTGGGAATCAGCGGACAATGCCTTGTCGCCGCGGAAGACGCAATTAAATTTGCAGGGAAAAAGCCGACGGAACAGGTTTCCGTTGTTTTTATCGACCCCCCTTATGCAGAAAATCTTTTGCCCCAAACCCTGAAAAATCTTCTGCGCCGCGAATGGCTTGAAGACGGGGCTTTCGTTGTGGCGGAAGTTGAAAAACACCTCAGAATAAACACGGAGGGTTTTGAGGGATTGACGTTGGAGCTCGACAGAAATTACGGCTCGACAAGGATAATCATATGGTACAAAGAATAGGAATTTATGCCGGTACGTTCGATCCTATTCACAACGGACACATAAGCATTATCACAAGAAGCCTCCCCCTTTTGGATACGCTGGTCATCGGCGTTGCCGACGATACGGGAAAAAAAACGCTTTTTTCCCTTGAAGAACGCGTTCGGCTCATCCGTGAATATTTTCAGGCGACCCCGCATAAAAATCAAATCACTGTCGAACCTTTTGAAGGATTGTTAGCGGAATTCGCCAAAAAAAAAGGCGCTATCGCCATAGTCCGGGGGCTGAGGGCGATTTCCGATTTCGATTATGAATTTCAAATGGCGCTTATGAACAGAAAATTATCGCCATCCATCCAAACCATTTTTTTAATGGCGGATTTTCATCTTATGTACGTCAGTTCCACCAATTTAAAAACCGTGGCGAGCCTAGGGGGCAATGTTGCGGACCTCACCCCCGCCAATGTTTGGAACGCCCTTTGCCAAAAATATCAGCAAAAAAATTATGAATAAAGTCATCTGTATCATGGGTCCGACGGGGTCGGGAAAAACCGCCCAATCTTTGGCAATGGCTAAAGCCGGTTTGCCCGTTTGCATCATAAATGCGGATTCAAGACAACTCTATAAGGATTTTCCCATAATTTCAGCCCAGCCGGATACGGAAGAAAAAGCCTTATGCCCGCATACGTTATTCGGATATTTGGAAACAAAAGAAGCAAGTTCGGCAGGTGACTGGCTGGAAAAAGCGAAAAACGAAATAGCGCTCGCCCATGCCCGCGGACAAATTCCCGTTTTGGTGGGCGGAACTGGTTTCTATTTTCGGGCTTTATTTGACGGCATTGTTAAAATTCCGGACATTCCGCAGGATATTCATACCCATTTCATTCAGGAAATTCAAAAAAAAGGCAGCAGGGAGCTGTATGCCGA
>DONZ01000136.1 GCA_003512875.1 Desulfovibrio sp.
TGATTTTTATAACTTGTCAGTATATTTTATTAAAAATTGATTAATTCATGATTGTTTATAATGAGTTAGTCAATTACCTATTTTTAAATGAGTGTTGGAAATGGCTATAAATGCAAAAAATGAAGAATTTGTAAGTATTGGTGAAAATTTAAAAAAAATCCGCGGACAAATGAACCTCAGCTTAAGTGAAGCCGCAAAGCTGACTGGGGTAAGCAAAACCATGTTAAGCCAAATTGAACGGGCTGAATCAATCCCCACTATTTCAACAATTTGGAAAATCGCCAATGGAATGAAAATAAAATTCGATACCTTGCTCTGTGATAATTCTTATCTTTGCGACATCAGAAATTGCAAAAACATAAGTCCGATCAGAGATAAATCACAGCTTGCGGAGATCTATTGCATGGTTCCCTTTTCACCTATGAGCGGAATCAATTATGAATTTTTTTATTGTGTTTTTCACCCCGGCTGCAAATATGAATCCGACGGACATAAAAACAGTGTGAATGAATTGATTTTTGTTTTTCAGGGAACTCTCGGCTTATTGCTTGGAAACGAATGCTATCATGTTGAAGAGGGAAGCGTCATCAGCATTGACGCAAACAAACCCCACACATATGTCAATAAAACCGATACACCCATAAAATTAATCTGTTTGGTCAGTTACGGCTAATTCGCTATAATGAACGATTTTGCTGTTTTTTACAATAAATATATCAATAAAATCCATAATAACGGAATTTTTTTTATTTTATCTTGACAAACCCTCTTGAAAAAGATACGCTTGCATCAAGAAGTAAAGAACTTCTTTTTTTATGCGGAAAAAGTCCGTTATTACGGACAAAACAAACTTTATAACGAACTTTTACGGATTTTATCATGCAGAACCGGTGAACATTGCCACACACGTTTAATAAGGAGTTATCCGTTATGTCAAAAAACATTTATATTCAATTATTGGAAAAAGAACTTATCCCGGCTTGCGGCTGTACGGAACCAATGGCTTACGCTTTAGCAGCCGCACTTGCGAGAAAGCACGCACCGGGCGATGTCAAAGAAGTGCATATCAAAGGGTCCGGTTTAATGGTTACCGGCGTACAGGCTGTTTTAATTCCCAATTCCCATGGCAGGCATGGAGGATTTATTTCCGCCGCTATGGGCATTGTTGCCGGCGATCCGGAAATGGATATGGAAGTCCTCACAAAAATCACGGACAAAGACCTTGACGATGCCGAAGCATTAGTCAAAAAACTGTTGGATTCCGGCACATTTACCCAAGATTTGGTTGTTGATGTCCCCTCAATTTACTTATCGGTCAATATTGTCACCGACCGGCATAACGCAACCGTCGTCCTTCAAAACGAACACAACGGAATTTGCTACATAGAAGCTGACGGAAAAGTTCTTTTGGATACAAGGGATGTAAACCCCATTACAGAAACAATGAAAAAAAATAAAGTTGACAATTCGATACTCACTATTCCTAAAATCATTGAATTTTGTAATACGGTCGATTTAAAAGAACTTGACCATATCCGCTATGCGATGAAACTGACAAAAGCCATTTGCCAGGACGGCATAGACAATCCCCTCGGTATGCAGTGCGGCCGCGTTTTACTGCAAAACATGGAAAAAGGGCTTGTTGCCAAAGATGAATTCAATTATACATTGGCATGGACAATCGCCGGTCTTGACGCCCGCATGGGCGGTACCGGCTATACAGCGATGAGCAATACCGGCAGCGGCAACCAAGGCATTATCTGTACCATGGCTCCCATGGCTGCCGGAGAATGGAGAAAAGAATCCGAGGAAAAAATCATCCGTGCGGTAACCTTATCCAATCTAATCAACATTTACCTTGATTACCGTTCCCATGAATACGCACACCTATCGCCGGAATGCTATTGCGGCGGCGTTGCTCCTTCAGCCGCTGCCTGCGGGGTCGCATATTTGAGAGGCGGTTCAGCCGAGGTATTAAATGCTATTGTCCGCACATCGCTTGGCAACCAAGCCGGAATTATTTGCGACGGCGCAAAACCAAGCTGCGCATTCAGAGCTTATACGGGGCTTTTCGCAACCCTCCATGCCATGCTTTTAGCGGAACAAGGAATATCCACAGGTCCGACGGAAGGCATTGTCCATGAATCGGCCGATGTAACGATTGACAATATTTATCGTCTGCAAAAAGAAACAATGAACCATACGGATGAATTTGTTTGGAAAATAAAAAAAGAACAAAAAACCATTTGTTAAACGCCCCGGCAGACGCTATTGTCCGCTAAACAACCTTCAAAAAGCAAACTGTCATCAGTTTGCTTTTTCTTTTAAATTACGGCAAATCATCATATGCAAACAAATCATTTCTCTCTTTCATTTAAATTCTATCATTTTTTTATTTGAAATCCACCCACAAGCAAAAAATTCAACGTATGCATATCACACTATTATCCTCTTAATTAAAAAAATCATTTTTGGATATTGTCTATTGCAATATTTTGAAAAATACTATAAGGTATCTTAAAATTTTTGCCATGCTTTTGTATGGCTTAGAAACATACTTCAAGAAGATGAGGATACCGATGGAGGACAAAAGTAAAGAAGTAAAACCTGCAAAAAAATGTTGCGGGTGTGGCTTTGGACCTTTTCTTGTTGGTCTTGTTTTAGCTCTTGTAATTGGTTGGTCTGTCATTCCCGCAATCAAGCTCGAAGAAAAGAAACAGCCTATTCAATTCAATCACGTAGTGCATATTGAAAATGCAGGCATGGCTTGCGAAGAATGCCACTTTATCAGGGAAGACGGTTCATTTAACGGTTTGCCGAACACCGCTTCCTGTGCGGCTTGCCATGAGGAAGCTGTTTCAGAAAGCGCGGAAGAGAAACGTTTTATTGATGAGTATGTCAAAAAAGGCAGAGAAATCCGCAACGAATGGCTTGTTTACCAAAAACAGCCCGACAACGTGTTCTTCAGCCACGCGGTCCATTCTTTAGAGCGCTGTGCAAATTGCCATACGGAGTTTGAAACGGCGCAGCAATTCTGCAATATTTGCCACCTTGATGTCGCTTCCACAACCACGCCTCCGGTATACAAAGAAAATAGAATTTCAACGTATTCTGTAAACACTATGAAAATGCCTGAATGTGAAGCTTGTCACGCAAATCCGGGACACTATGGAACAACCAACGCAAGCAATGCTTGTTTTGTGTGCCATAAATAAGGGAAAGGGGATCGAACATGCAAAGACGTGGATTTTTAAAATTTGCTCTTGGTGGAACAGTAGGTCTTGCAGCCTCTCCAGCAATTTGGACAACCCTTTATGACCTTGCCTATTGGACGCAAAACTGGGGCTGGATACCCCGCCTGCAAAACGGTGAAGATTTATCTGTTGCCACTGTTTCCAAACTTGACGGAACACCGCTGAAAGTCCGTGTTGTGGACGGAAGGGTTATCAACACAAGCGGAAACAAAGACAATGCCTATTCCGCCGGCGGGCTTACTCCTCTGGCAGCTTCGGAAGCACAGCTCCTTTACGCGGAATCCCGCATAAAACGTCCGTTAAAGCGCGGGCCTGACGGCGGTTACGCCTATACATCATGGGAAGATGCCGAAAGCATTCTCAAGGAAAAAACACGGAACGCACAAGGAAGTCTGGCTTTTTTAACTTCTGACAGCTCTTCTTCTTTAAACGATATTTTTTCAGCTTTTACCGCAGAAAACGGATCCCGGGATTTCTTCTTCATGCCGAGCGATGAACAAGCCGCCGCCGTTGCTTGGAATACGGTTGGCGGTTCCGGCAGCTTAGGCTATGACATTGCAAACAGCGACTGCATTTTGGCTGTCGGAGCGAATTTCATGGACAGCTGGGGAACCGTTGCCCACAACAGGGCTGTGTTCAAAGAAACGCACCCGACCGGAGAAAATGCGGAGCAAGCCATTTATTATGCGGGAGCGATGCAAAATAACACCGCCGTTGTCGCAGACACATGGCTTCCGGTAAAACCCGGCACTGAAGAAATTTTCCTCGGCGCTGTTCTTTCCGAACTCATCAAAAATAATATCATGGCTGATTCGAGCCTTTCCGCTCTTGCAAGCCGTTACAGCCTTGAAGAGGCAGGCAAAGCCTGCGGAACCGATACGGAACAAATGAAAAAACTTGTTTCCGCTCTCAAAAACGCAAACCGTCCTCTTGTTTTTGCAGGAACAACGGAAGGACAAAGCTTAGGTTCAACTGTGCACATGCTCGCCATCGCCATCAACGCCGTTCTCGGACGCATAAATCAAGACGGCGGCATGGTGGCCTTGCCTGAAAGGGAACCGCTTTTACCCTCCGCACAGCGCTATTCCGATATTTTTGCGCGCAATTTTGTCGCCTATTCCATGCAAATCGCAAACGGCATGGCAAATGCGCCTAAACTGCTTTTCATCAATGACGCAAACCCTGTTTATGCGCTTTCAAAAGACGCGCAAGTAAAGGAATGCCTTGCAAAAATCGATTATACGGTTTGCTTTGCGGCCCATTGGAACGAAACCTGTGCGGAATGCGACCTCGTTCTTCCGGCAGCCCATGGCTTGGAACGTTTTGACGATGTTTACACTCCATACGGCTCCGGAAATATCAACTGGACACTTGCAAAACCCGTGACAGCCCCCCGCTACCAAGCACGTCCTGTCGGCGAACTCATCCTCGCCCTTGCGAACGAACTCGGGCTTTCCTTAGGCGTGAACGATATTCCGTCCCTGCTTGAAATGCGTGCCAACGCACTGCATGCGGATTTCAAAGAATATCTTGAAAGCGGTGACACATATCAGGAAGCTTTCCATGATTTTTCCGTTCCAACGCTCAATTTCATGCCTCTTCACAGCAAACAGGCCAAAGCGCCTCTTTCCGAAATCGCTCTTCATACTTATATAAACTCTGCGGCAGGCAATCCAAGCACCGGCATTCCTCCTTATGCGAACAGAGCCATTACGGAGTACCAGCTGCAAGACGGTCTGTGCGTTGCGCAAATGAATAAGGCGACAGCTCAAAAACTCGGACTTGCCGACAAACAAAAAGCCGTGCTTGAAACGAAAAACGGCAGTATGCCCGTTCTTGTGCGGTTCTATGAAGGCGTCATGCCTGATGTCGTTGCTGTCATGGCGGGACTCGGACATACCGGATTCGACAGATTTTCAGTAAACAAGGGAAACAATATCTTAGAAATCACCCAAATAGATATGGAAGCAGGCTCCGACCTACCTGTATGGCTGAGCGCTGTGAACGTGGTGAAGGGGTAAAACATGGCACATTTTAAAGATTTCGCTGTCCGCTATGGCATGGTTATCGACCTTGACAAATGCACAGGCTGTGGTGCATGCATGATGTC
Organism: Desulfovibrio sp.; assembly: GCA_003512875.1. Lineage (GTDB taxonomy): Bacteria > Desulfobacterota > Desulfovibrionia > Desulfovibrionales > Desulfovibrionaceae > Taurinivorans > Taurinivorans muris. The sequence continues at coordinate 5,365 of DONZ01000136.1, forward strand.
TTGCCAAGCCGAAAACAATGTTGCGCCGCAGGAAGACGCCGGCAATAAGCTCCGCGCTTTAAACTGGCTCAAAGTATACAGACTTTCCAATAACAAAGAATATCCGGAACATGAAACCGTGTTCCTCCCCCGCCCCTGCATGCAGTGCGGCAATCCTTCCTGCGTTACTGTCTGTCCGGTTGTGGCGACAGATAAAAACGAAGAAGGCGGCATTGTGAGCCAAGTCACCCCCCGCTGCATCGGCTGCCGTTACTGTATGGCGAGCTGCCCTTACCATGCACGGTATTTCAACTGGTTCGACCCTTATTGGCCCGGTGATTTAAAAGAAGCCCTCAGTCCCGACGTATCCACCCGTCCCCGCGGCGTTGTCGAAAAATGCAGTTTCTGCCACCAACGTCTCATGAAAGCTAAGGATAAGGCTATCGCCAACGGCGAAGACCCTCTCACACTTCCGGAAGAAGCATACCAAACCGCTTGTACGGAAGCCTGCCCTAACGGAGTTATTGTTTTTGGAGACCTCAACAATCCCGAACACCGTGTTTACGAACTCAAGCAGAGCCCTTACGCATTCCGCCTGCTTGAACGTCTGGGCACCGACCCTCAGGTTTACTACATGAGCAAACGGGAATGGGTGCGCCGTTTGGGTGACAACTACCTTGAACATGAAGAAACGGGCAGTCCCGAACGGGTTCTTCTCAATAACTCTCACTAGGAAAAGGAATAAATTATGGATTATAGCAAACCAATAGATAATGCCCTTTTTCCTAAAGGGTGTGAACGCTGCTCTTTTACGCAATTCTCCCTTTTTATGCTGATTCCGACCGCATTGCTCATTTGGGGTGTTATTGCCGCTTTTGTTGTTTTATATCAAGGTCTCGGCACAACCGGCCTTGATGACAAATTCGGTTTCGGTTTATGGATCACTTTGGACCTTGCGGTCATCGCCCTTGGGGCAGGAGCTTTCTTTACCGGTCTGCTCCGTTATATTTTGAATATCGACGAACTCAAAAACATCGTA
>DONZ01000238.1 GCA_003512875.1 Desulfovibrio sp.
ATGCGGCGGTTTGTCCGCTCTTGTGAAAGCAGGCTTCGAGACCCTCGTTGAAGCGGGTTACCAGCCGGAAATCGCTTATTTTGAGTGTATGCACGAAGTGAAACTTATTGTTGACCTCATGTATGAGGGCGGACTTGCGAAAATGCGTTATTCCATTTCCGATACCGCCGAATACGGCGATTACAAAACCGGACCGCGCATCATTACCGCTGAAACGAAAAAAGAAATGCGCCGTGTTCTTGACGATATTCAGCAAGGAAAATTCGCCCGTGACTTCATTTTGGAAGCGCAGGCTGGGTATCCGATGTTTAAGGCTACCCGCCGCATTGAAGCGGAACATCAGCTTGAAGAAGTCGGCACCCGTTTACGCAGCATGATGCCATGGCTTAAAAAGTAATTTCATTTGTTTTCTTATGTAGGGGGCAAGTTTTTTGCTCCCTATTTTACTGTCTTTTTAAAGGGATTGATATGTCAGTACGCTCTAATTATACAGATTCTCTGAATTTTTATGGAAAAGAAACTCCTCGGGGTTTAATGGAAAAATTTGGTTCGCCTCTTTATGTGTATAATGAAGCCGTGCTTCGTGAACGCTGCAGGGATTTGGTCGGGGTATGCAAAACAAAGGGACTGCATATCAATTATTCCGCAAAGGCGAACGCTAATCCGCACCTTCTGAAAATTATCAGGGAAGAAGGCTGTCTTGTTGACGCCATGAGTCCCGGAGAATTGTATCTTGATTTGAAAGCGGGCTATAAGCCTGATGAAATTCTTTATGTCTGCAATAATGTCAGTCCGGAAGAAATGAAAAACGCCCTTGAAAAAGGGGTGCTTGTGAGCGTGGATTCCCTTATGCAGGTTGAACAGCTCTGCCGGCTGAATAGGGGCGGAAAAATCATGGTGCGTTTCAATCCCGGTATCGGGGCGGGGCACAGCGCAAAAGTCGTGACAGGGGGCAAAGAAACGAAATTCGGCATTGACCCTGAAAAATTGCCGCAGCTTCTTGAAATTTTGGATAGATACGGTGTGACTTTAGCGGGTATCAATCACCATATAGGCTCTTTGTTCATGGAGGGGGAAAGCTATATCGAAGCGGCAAAAGTGCTTTTGGATTTGGCTTTGAAGCTCCCTTGCTTTGAAAAATTGGAAATCATTGATTTTGGCGGCGGTTTCGGTATTCCTTACCATAAATACGAAAATCAGGCCCGTTTTGATTTGGAGACATTCAGCCGTTTATTGAATGAAACGCTTTCAGGCTGGGCGAAAGCGCATAATTATCACGGAAAATTTTATTTGGAACCCGGACGTTATATCGCGGCTGAATGCGGAGTTGTCCTAGGGACGGTTTACAATACGAAAACAAACGGAACGAAACCGTATGTGGGAACAGATTTGGGCTTTAACGTTCTTGCCCGTCCCATGCTGTACGATTCTTTTCATGATGTGGAAATATACCGTAATAATGCTCAGAAAAATATGAAAGAATTGGAACAGACCATTGTCGGAAATATTTGCGAATCCGGAGATATTATTGCAAAAAACCGTGTACTGCCCGTTTTGAGGGAAGGCGATATTGTCGCCATGCTCGATGCGGGGGCTTACGGCTTTTCCATGAGTTCGAATTATACCCAGCGTCTGCGTCCTGCTGAAGTTCTTATTCAGAAGGACGGTACTGCAAAATGTATCCGCCGACGTGATACGTTTGAGGATATTTTTGCAACCGTGACGGATTTTTAAGCGATTAAAAAAAATACGATAAGCACTCATGCGTTTGCATGGGTGCTTTTTTGGCATTATGGATACTCAAAAAATAAAACTTTTTTTGAACGATGTTCCTTATAGGGCAATATGGGAGTTAGTGTGGCCGCAAACGGCGACAATGCTCTGCATGATCGTGATTTCCCTGACGGATATTTATGTCGGAGGGAAAATCAACTCCGAAGTGCAGGCATCCATCGGTATTTCCGCGCAGCTGCATGCTCTTTTCATGGTTTTGGGCACAAGTATCGGGGCGGGAGCAATGGCTGCCGTCAGCCAATCGATGGGGGCGAAACGTTTCGCCCGCGCTAAACGCTATTCCGGATTTGTTCTTGTCTATGCTTTTTGTATGGCTGTCTTATTGGCTGTTATCGGGTATTGTTTCCGTTATTTCATTATGGAAATATTGCAGGTTGAGCACCGTATGGTTGAAACGGCGGTCACTTTCTTTACGTTTGTTCTTTTCACTTTGCCTTTCCAGTACACCCATTATTTGAGTTCCGTCTTGTTCCGGGCTACGAAAGAGGTGATAAAACCGCTTTTAATCATTATCGTCATTGCTTTTTTCAATATTTTCGGTGATTTTGCCTTCGGGCTCGGATATTTCGGTTTTACCGCATGGGGAGGCAAAGGAATAGCCTTTTCAACGTGGCTGTCCTATGCGCTCGGAGCTGTCATCGCCTTGATCGCGTTGTATAGGAATGATATTTTTGAAAAATATGTCATTCCCCGTTTTCGTTGGATGAAAAAGGCGACGCCGTATTTGTTCAAAGTTTCCATTCCGGCGTTGACCATGCAGTTTTTATGGCAGCTCGGCTATTTGATTCTTTTTGCCATTGTGGCTGCTCTTCCTGACAGTGTTTCCGCTCTTGCGGGACTGACAGCCGGAATGCGGATTGAAAGCATTTTGTTTATGCCGGCAGTGGCATTCAATGCGACAGCCTCAATTTTGATTGGCAGCACGCTTGGAGCGGGAAAAAAAGAAGAAGCGAAAAAAATTGGGCTTGCAATTATTTTTTTTGGTACTATTTTAATGTCAACTATCGGGCTTTGCATGCTGCCTTTTGTTGATACGCTCGCGGGATTTTTCAGTTCCGATGCGGATGCGCAGTGGAATATCAGAATGTATGTGTATATCAACATCGTATCGACTCCGTTTACTGTCGGCGGCTTGATTGTCAATGGTATCATGGTCGGCGCGGGGGCTACGGTCTATGCTTTGTTTATCAATCCGTTGTGCATTTGGGGAATACGATTGCCCTTAGGCATTTTTTTGGCGCATATTTTGGGGTATGGCTCAATAGGCGTTTATTTTGCCATGCTTTTATCCATGTCAATTCAGGCGACAAGTATGTTTATGATATTTTTAAAAGCAAATTGGACCAGGCATACTCTAAGAAAAATATAATAAAGCGGGAATGTGTTATGTTTGAATTTAAACCTGTCACTTTGAATCTTTTTGCCGAATATGAGCAAAAACGTAAAGAATGTCCTGTGAAATCAGCGGATTACACTTTTACCAATTTGTTCGGCTGGGCTGATAAATACGGGCTTTCCGTTGCGTTTACCGATGATTTCGCTGTCATTCATCAAAAATATCCTTATCATTGCCTTTGGGCGCCTGTCGGAAATTGGGACAAACTCAATGCGGAAAATTTATCGGAACTTATTCATTCGGTTAACATTCCCAGCTGTCATGATAATCCGCTCATGGCAAGCGTCAGTTCCCATGAAAACAGATTTTGCATGCATAGGGTCCCCGATGAGCTTGCGGAGCGCGTTATGGATATGTATTCCGGAAAAGTCGTTGTGATTGAAGCAAGGGGGCAATGGGAATATTTATATTCAAGGCAGGAATTGGCGACGCTTTCCGGAAACAGGTTTCATAAAAAGAAAAATCATGTCAACGGCTTTTATAAAAGTTACGCTTGCGAATATCATCCTTTGACGACTGAGGACGGCGTGAAAGGCAGTTTGGAAGATGTGCTTGAACTGCAAAATGAATGGTGCAAATGGCACGATTGCGAAAACAGCAATTCCTTATATGCGGAAAATGAAGCGATTTTTCGTGTGATTGGCAGCTGGAGCGCTTTCGGTTCTTTGTTCGGCGGGTCCTTTTATATTGATGATAAAATGGTCGCTTTTGCCGTAGGGGAAAAGCTTGATGATAAAACGTGCGTTGTGCATTTTGAAAAGGCTCATTCCGATTACCGCGGAATTTATCAGGCCATCAATCATGCCTTTGTCAATAACTGCACGGAAGGCTTTGAAATTATCAACAGGGAACAGGATATGGACGAAGAGGGTATCCGTAAAGCAAAGCTTACGTATAACCCCGTAAATTATTTGAAAAAAAGTACGCTTGTCTTTACTCTGTAAAGGGTATATACTTTTTAACATATCATTTTTTAGGAAAACAGTATGAAAGTTGTAACCCGTTTTGCTCCAAGTCCTACCGGACATTTACATATCGGCGGAGGTCGCACCGCGATTTTTTGCTGGCTGCTCGCCCGTCATTTCGGCGGAGAATTTCGTTTAAGGATTGAAGATACCGATACGGAACGTTCCAAGCAGGAATATACCGATTCTATTTTGGCATCGATGAAATGGCTTGGTTTGGATTGGGACGGTGATTTGACCTATCAAAGCCAGCGCAAAGACGTATATAATAAATATGTCGATAAGCTTTTGGAAACTGGGCATGCCTATTACTGCGACTGTTCCGTCGAGGAAGTGGAAGCCATGCGTGAAGTCGCCCGTGCGAAAGGCGAAAAACCCCGTTA
>DONZ01000110.1 GCA_003512875.1 Desulfovibrio sp.
ATATTGCGCTGTTCGCGGTAAAGCCCGATACCGTTGAAACCGCCCCCGCCGCCGCAGCAATAGTTATGTTCTTTGTTGTTTTCCATTTCATGGAAATCTTCCGCAATATAGCTCATAATGGTCCGTGTGGCTTGGGAAAGCCCGTAGTTACGCACATAGTTGCAGGAATCCTGCAAAGTAATAGGTTTTTTAATGCGTTTGGCAGGGTCTATCTTGAGTTTTCCTGATTTCAAAGCTTCCGCCACCCATTCCACATAGTGCATGAAACGGACAGGAGGCTTCCCGTCTTCAATGCCCGCCCAATACGGACCTTCAATGGCGGAGGCGCGAAAAGCGTGACCGCATTCGGTGCCGACAACGACTTTCGGTCTTAACCGCTTGATCGCGTCATAAATGCGGTTTACGTTCATGGTGCAGCCTTCCCAGTCTCCCGCGTACATGGTCAGGGAGGTGCTGTCCCATCCTTCGCTCGGCATTGTCCAGTTCTCACCCGCGATATGGAATAAAATAGCGGCCTCTGCGAGGTCGTTCGGATAGTGCTTCACTTCACGGGCGTTGATAACATACATGATGTCGGCATCTTCCTTATCCACGGGAATTTCAAGACCGGGCCACTGTTCTTCGTTTTCTTCAACCATCCATTCGCAGGTATCCACAAAGTCTTCGCTGGTAACGTCCATTTGCGCACCGTAAACCCTGTGCATGCCGGAACCGATTTTTAATTCCCACGGCACAAAACCTTGCTTGAACAAAAGACCGCGCAGGTACCCGATCATGACTCCGGTATCGATACCGTAAGGGCAGTATAATGCGCAGCGGTTGCAGGTTGTGCACTGGCTCCAGGCAACTTCCATGGCGTGAAGCATGAATTCCGTATCGACATTTCCGTTGCGGCGAACCATTTCGCCCAACGTGCTTTGGATCTTGTAAGACGGAATTTGTTTCGGGTCATTGTTATTGGCGGTATAAAGAAAACAGCTTTCAGCGCACATGCCGCAGTGGGCGCACATGTCAAGCCACGTGCGGGTACGGCTTTTGCACGTCGTTTCCAAATCTTTGCGGAGCATATCCGTATCCACTTCAAGCTCTTTCATCTCCGCATAATATTGTTTGCCGCCTTTATCACTCAAAAGATTTTTTAATTCTTCAACTGTTTCAATAGGTTTTCTTTTACAATAAATACCTTCAGGCATTGTCGGCTCCTTTATAAGGTTTAGCGTTAACTAATAAGAATTACCAAGGGAAAGCAGGTCCGCGGTTGTGTCCGCCGCGTTTGATGGCGAAGTCCATGCCTATTTGCGCGCGTGACATGAAGAACAGGACGATATGGGAAAGTTTTGTAAACGGTGCGGCAATAAGGAAAATCTCTGCCGTAAGGATATGCGCAAATTCCCAAAATTCATAGCTTGATACGCTAAAACGAAACATGATTCCGGTCACAAGGGGCAACCCTGCAAGGATTAAAACAAACCAGTCTTGTTTTGTGGTAAGGGCCTTCGCAGCAGAGCAAGCGATTCTGCGGTATGCCAAGCCCAAAAGACCGAGCACGGCGACGATGCTGAGCACATCGGCAAGCCCGCTTGGCAGGCTCGGCAAAGAAATGCCAAACATATATTCAATAACGACAACGTGCTGCAAAAGGAACAGCGGCAATAATACCATACCGATATGGAACATGAAAAAAACAGCGGTCATGAACGGATTGATCCGCCAAGCGCGTGTTCCGCCGGGAAGCACCCATTTAAAAATGGAATGGAGAGCGCCCTGCAAACCTAAACCCATTTGAGGTTTGTAGGCAACGCGGTCAAGCTTTTGGCTCAACCCTTTAATATAAAGAACTACCCGTGCGATCATGCCGATAACAAAAACTGCAACGGCAATATATAAAAGCGGTCCATAAAGAAAATTCAACATATTTTAGCCTCCCGTCATCCATTACTCAGCTGCGAATTTTTCATTGTGGCAGCTGCGGCAAGAAGTAATATTCGGTCCGTCGCCCAATTCGATATGACAGCGTACGCAGTTTTTATGCAAATACGCAGCCTTGCCGTCCTGCCCTTTTTCCTTGTCAACAGCCATAAACGCTTCATAATTATCGTCAATATGGCAAACAGTGCAGTCTTTGCCCAATTCTTCAAGCTTTGCGACATGCTTGTCATGCAGCGCATCGCCGTCTTTCATGGTAATGCCGATCATTTCCTGAGGAACAACACCAAAAGGATTTTTATCCTCTTCGGTGCCCGCATCCGCATTTGCATAAGAAAATGCCGTCAAACATAACGCCACAGCCACAACAGTTTTCATTGTTTTGCTTCTCATACACGCCCCTTCTAGGGTAAATTTATTTAACACAATACATTCATGATATGTTTTTTGCAAAAAAGTAATGCAAAAATGACTTATCATACAAGATTTTCTGTGCAAAGTATCAATTTTATACATACAAACAACTAAGCTGTCAACTATTGGGCATTTTATCACAAAATTTTTTTATCACATCGAAAATCATTATCCGTGTATTAAAAAAATTAAAATTTTTCACAAAAAATACTTGCGTTTTATTTAAAAAAAAGCTATTTTTTCAAATTCCAAAGCAACCTTTTTGCCCTTTGGACTTAACCAAAAAAGGAAATTGTGCAAACAATTCAAAGAGATACTAAGAGTAACACGGTTTTTGACTCCTAACTTTCATACTGAAAAGTTGGGGGCTTTTTCGTGTTTATTTTAGCGTTAACTAGCCTGCCAAAAAAATCATTTTTTGGGAGAACTTTCCTGCCTGAAAGCAGGATAAAGCCATTTTGAGGTAAAGTAATGGGCCAATTAACGAAGCAATTCGGTAAAATCAAGGTTTCCATACCTATTCCCCACCTTCTCAATTTACAGGTGGATTCTTACAAAGCCTTCCTGCAGGAAGGAAGAAAAGAACGCCTGCCAGATGAAGGTCTTGAAGGGGTTTTTCGTTCCGTATTCCCGATAGAAGACTTTAACCGTACTGCAAGCTTGGAATATTTAAGCTATGACATCAGCGAGCCTAAATACGACCAAGCGGAATGCATTTCAAAAGGTCTTACCTATGAAGCACCTATCCGTCTTAAAGTGCGTTTAGACATTTACGATGTTGACGAAGCGACAGGAAACCGCACTTTCCGCGACGGTAAGGAACAAGACATTTATTTCGGCACACTGCCGCTTATGACCGAAAAAGGTACGTTTATCATCAATGGTACCGAACGTGTTATTGTCAACCAATTGCAGCGTTCACCCGGAATCATTTTCGAGCATGACGGCGGCAAGACCCACACTTCCCATAAAGTTCTCTATTCCTGCCGTGTTATCCCCATGCGCGGCTCATGGCTCGATTTCGACTTCGACCACAAAGATATTCTTTATGTCCGCATAGACCGCCGCCGCAAAATGCCCGCCACCGTGCTTTTGAAAGCCATGGGCATGAGCAAGACGGATATTTTGAACACCTTCTATAAAAAAGAAGAATACCGTCTTGAAGAAAATACGGTCCTTTGGAAAATCCAAAAAGAAATGTACCGCAAAGAACCTTGTTATACGGAAATCACAGATAAAGACGGCACTGTGCTCATCAAACAAGGCAAAGTCATGACCACCCGTGATTGGCGCAACCTTTGCAATTCCGGCAGAGAATACCTGGAAGTGGATCCCGCATCCATTTTGGGACTTTTCCTTGCCGCGGACCTTGTCAATCCGACAACCGGGGAAATTATCGC
>DONZ01000120.1 GCA_003512875.1 Desulfovibrio sp.
ACCGAAATGACAAACTTCGTGCGTAACCAAACATTGGCAAATGCCGCAAACAGTATGCTTGGTCAAGCTAACCAATTGCCTCAGATGGCTCTCAGCCTTATTCGATAAAAATAAGCGAGTTGGTATAGATAAAAAAGTCCCTCAAAATTTTTTGGGGGCTTTTTTACGTATTGTTAGCATGGCGAAGCCATATAAGGTTACAATACGTTACAAAAGTTCTCGTCCCCGAAAAATCAAGCCTAAGGGAACACTTGTTTTTTCGGGGGCTTTTTTACGTATTGTTAGCATGGCGGAGCCATATAAGGTTACAATACGTTACAAAAGTTCTCGTCCCCGAAAAATCAAGCCTAAGGGAACACTTGTTTTTTCGGGGACTTTTTTTGTGCTTGACAGCATGGTTTTTTCTCTTCATTGTTGCAAAAAAAAATATGCGTATGAAAATGAGCCGACTGCGAAATTGGAATACGTTATGACGGAAAAGCTTGTTTTTGAGAGGTTGCCATGAAACAATGCGTAAAAAATATCAGGACTCCGATCCCCCGTATCGCCGCTGTGCATGATTTGTCCGGTTATGGACGGGCTTCTTTGACTGTCGCTATTCCGGTCCTTTCTTCCATGGGTATGCAGGTTTGCCCTTTGCCGACTGCCGTTTTGTCTTCGCAAACCGCAAGCATAGATGATTTTTCTTTTTTTGATTTGACGGCGCAGATGCAGGAAATAGTCGGGAAATGGGAAAATTTGGGACTGTATTTCGACGCCGTCTATTCCGGTTTTTTGGGCAGTCCCGAGCAGGTGGATATTGTGGAAAGGCTCATGCAGAAACTCGGCAAAAAAAACAGCCTTTTTCTTGTCGACCCCGTGCTTGGCGATGACGGAAAATTGTATCCGACCCAAACGGAGGAACTCGTGCAGCGCATGCGCATGCTCGCCGGCAAGGCGGACATCATCACCCCCAATTATACGGAAGTATGTTTTTTGCTGGATACGCCCTATGAAGAAACTGTCACGTTCAAGCAGGCGAAAGAATGTTTAAAGGCGCTTTCCGCCTTGGGGGATAAGAAGAATAAAAATAAATCCGTAATCATCACTTCCGCTCCCTGCGAGGAGGAGGACAGTATCCGCGTGTTCGCTTATGACGCGGAAAGCAAACGGTTTTGGCAGACAAAATCTCCCAAGATTCCCGCGGCGTATCCGGGAACGGGGGATACGTTCGCTTCCGTCTTTTTAGGGGCGCTGCTCCAAAAAGATTCCTTGCCCATGGCTATGGCGCGTTCCGCCCGTTTCGTCTATGAAGCCATGCTTACGACCTATGGGTATGGCACTCCGTATATTGACGGAATAATGCTGGAAAAGGTTTTGCCGTTGCTTTCCCGAAATGAGAAATTCCTTTTTGAAGATTTTTAAGGGGTCGATTTTTTAAAATAGTTAATTAAAATCTTGACGTTATTTCTTTAAACCGCTATTTATCTTAGTTCAAAACCTTTAAGGAGAATGGTATGAAAAGAACATATCAACCAAGTAAAATCAGCAGAAAGCGTACTCATGGTTTCCGTACCCGTATGGCAACCGCAAGCGGCCGTGCTCTTATCAATCGTCGCCGTGCTAAAGGTCGCAAGACTCTTTCCGCATAAGAAAACGGTTATTCATTTATGGGCAGGGCTGAGTTTTCTCCGCCCTTTGCTTATGAAGCGGGCTGACCTATTCATAGGTCTTTTCCTTATTTAAAATCCAATAGGCTTACTATGCCGCATGTTTGGCAAAAAAATCAGCGATTATTGAAAAGATCGGAATTTCAAGCTTGTTATCAGCAAGGTGAAAAGCATTTTACAAAGCTTTTCATTGTTTTTGTAAAAAAAGCGCCTCATGTCCGTATTGGGCTGGCTGTAAGCAAAAAAAGCGGAAATGCGGTTCAAAGGAATAGGATAAAGCGTATTTTGCGTGAATTTTTTCGGCTTCATTTTGAAGATATCCGTCCTTGCGAATTTGTTGTTGTTCCCAAAAAGCATATAGATGCGAACGTGCTGCAATTCGCCCATGTGGAAAAGGATCTGTTTCCTTTTTTAGAGAGGCTCAATCGGCGCCGGCATGCCGATGAATAGGACGAAAAAAGGAATTTTTCGTTTATGGTTAATAAAAAGGGGGCTTTTATCAGGAAAATTTTTATTTTTCCGATCAGGATTTATCAGAATTGTATTTCACCTTTATATCCTGCACGATGTCGTTTTTATCCCTCTTGTTCCGAATATGCGGCTCTCGCGATTGAAAAGCATGGTGTTGTCCGAGGAATTTGGCTCGGAATAAAAAGAATTTGCCGCTGCAATCCATGGTGTGAAGGGGGATTTGACCCGGTTCCTGAAAATATTGAGCCGTGCAAACTTGTGTTAAAAAAAACAGTGCGTTTTATCGTATCAAAAATTACAGTTAAGTAGGAAAAAAATGGAAAATAAACGGATTATCATTGCTACTGTCATTTGTTTCGTCATTTTGGTTGGCTGGCAGTACATCGCCGAGCATATGGGGTGGGTGCCCAAACAGGCTGAACAGACAGAACAGATTGAAACGCAGGCGGAACAAACCGCAAACCTTACCGACCCGGCGTTTTCGGATTTAAAAGAAACGGTTCCTTTTTTCGCTCCCGGCGAGGGTAAGAACATCGTGGTAAGGACTCCTTTGTACACGGCGGTTTTTCACAGCGCCGGCGGTGTGCTGGAGTCTTTTGTTTTAAATAATATTTCCGAAACAAGTTCCCCCCATTCCCCGTTTTTGGATATGATAGGAAAAACGGCGAAATCCGCTTCCCCCATGGGGCTTTTGATCAACGGACAGCCTTCCTGGAACATCGGTTCATGGACAATCAGCGCCGAAAATCTCATTTTGGAAGACGGCGATACCAAAACCCTTGTTTTCGAAGGCAATCTCAATGGTCTGATTATCAGGCGCGAACTCACGTTTGACGCGGCGACGTATCTTATCGGCGAAAAAATAACCTATGGAGCGGAAGAGGGAAAAGCTTTCATCGTGCGCGTGGGCTATACCTTGGCTGGTTCCGAATATTCCAGTTCTTCCACCTACAACCCCATGCAGGTTGTGTGGGACAGCGAAGGCAGCTATGAAACCGAAAGCGACGTAAGCAAACTTACGGAAGAAGGAATGGTCGAGGACGGGGCTTTGTTTTTCGCAGGGCTCAGCAACAACTATTTTTTGAGCGCGGTTGTGCCGCAAAGCAAAAACGGTTTGGTTAAAGCCCGCATACAAAATGATGTTTGGCGTGTCGCTTATGAAGAACAGTCTCTTACCGTGAATGCGGGGCTTCCCGTAAGTTCCGAGCTGAGCTGGTGGATAGGTCCGAAAGATGCAAAATTATTGGACAACGCGCCGAATGAGCTCAAAAAGACCATTCATTACGGCATCTTCGGCATCTTGGCGAAACCGCTGCTTTGGCTTTTGAACTTTTTCCAATCTTTCGTAGGCAACTGGGGTATCGCCATCATCCTTCTGACTATCTTTATTAAAATTCTTTTTTGGCCTCTCACGAAAAAGAGTTACAAATCCATGGAGCAAATGAAAAAAATCGCTCCTCTCATGGAAGATTTGAAGAAAAAATACGGCAGCGACAGAGAAGCCCTTTCACGGGAAATGATGCAGTTATACCGCACTTACAATATCAACCCGATGAGCGGCTGTCTGCCTATTTTGGTCCAGCTGCCCGTATTTATCGCTTTATACAACGCCCTTCTCAATTCTGAAAATTTAAGGCATGCGGAATTTATCACCTATCTGCCTTTTACCGATATTATCTGGCTTGCCGACCTTTCTGTGAAAGATCCTCTTTATATCACGCCTCTTGTCATGGGCGCTACCATGTTTTTGCAGCAATGGCTTTCCCCCGCCGTGGGCGACCCGACACAGCGCAAGGTAATGATGCTCATGCCGGTAATATTCACGTTCATGTTTTTGAATTTCCCCGCAGGTTTGGTTGTTTATTGGCTTGCAAACAACGTTCTTTCCATTGGACAGCAATGGTGGACTTTGCGTAAAGTGAGGTAATCATAATGAGTAATTTTAAAGAGTTTCAATCAAAAAACATAGATCAAGCGATACAGGATGCATGCGCCTTTTTCGGTACGGAGCGGGAAAAGCTTGAAATCGAGATTGTCGAAGACGCAAAAATGGGTGTTTTCGGCATTATAGGCGCAAGAAAAGCTAAAATCCGCGCAAGGCTCGCTTCTTTGTCCGATTTCAATATGTCCGGTGACGAGGGTAAAAAACAAAAACCGTATAATCGCAATACAAAAGCCAAAAACCGTCCGGCACAGGAAAAAACGGAATATAAGAAACCCCGAGCCGAAAAACAGGTTTTTGCCGAAGACGAGGAAGAGGGCGAAAGCCAAAAACGTTTCCTTGCCAAAATTCAGGCGGAAAACGCCGCTCATGGCGAAGAAGAGCTTGATGAATACCAGCTTGAAGCTATGGACAGGGAAGCCATGCAAAAGGCGAATTTGCTCGGCAACATGACGGAAGCGGAAATTATTGCCAGCGGACAATATGAAAACAGAAACGGCCGTTACCAAAGGGCGAACTCCCGTTTTTCCCGCTATCCGCATAATAATCACGGACGTTATGAACAGCGCGATAATGCGTATGAGCGCGGCGGCAAATATGCCAA
>DONZ01000037.1 GCA_003512875.1 Desulfovibrio sp.
CGGAATAGTCAAGCTTTTTTTTTCATACATCATGCTTTTCAAATATTGGCAAGAAAATATTCAGTATTTTTACTCGGTTATGAAAAAGCCTGCGGCGGGATCGCCATGGTTTCTGATAAAAGTATTGCTTGCGCATTCGCAATATTCGTATTTCATGAAAAAATGCTGTCCTTATGATACGGCGAGCGACTGCAAAAGGTTTAAATCAAGTATTTCAATCGTGCGGCTATTGAATTTTCCTATCATTCCGAGTGAGCGTGATTTTCGTATAGCCCGCGCAAGGGTTGCCCTATGCACCCCCAGTATCGCCGCAAGTTCATCCTGGGTCGTTCCGAGGGGAAATGCCATACAGCCATGCTGCAAATGCAATGAAAATAAATACCGGCAAAAACGCGTGAAAAAACTGCTCATCTGCAAATCCGTCAATAAGGTGTGGTAAATGAGGACAAGACGGGATAAATGGCGGATGAGCACAAGGGCGACTTCCGGATATTCCTGGATTGTTTCTTCATTTAAAATTTCATCAGCCGGCATGTAATACAATATCGTCATCCGTAAAACTTGAAATTCACCCGATGCGTCCTGTTCGAGCGCGGCAGGCGCAATATTGAAAATTCCCCCTTCTCCGAACCTGATAACCGTTCTTTGCTGTCCTTCCGCATTATTGAAGACGACTTGCATTTCTCCCTGTTCGATATAAAAAATCGAATTTCGCATTTTTCCGTCAAGGGAAAGAATGCTGCCGGCAGGAAGAACGAGGCGTTTGCCTTGTAAAAAAAACTCCTTTATTATTGTGCATGTTCCCGTAATTGCCGGAATGGCGAATTGGGAAAAAAGCGGATTTTCATACATGGCGGTTTTCCTGCTCGTTCAATTTTGTTTTATCGGAAAAAATAATCCCGTACTATCTCGTATTATAAAATCAAGAAAAAAAACGGTCAACAGAAACGAAAAGAGTATTGCACAAAAGGGAGCGTATGCCCCCTTTTGCGGAACCATTAAAGGATGTCGATACATTTCCAGTACGGAATGGCGACAAGAACAAGGAAAACCGCCGTTAAAACAATACGTATCGCAAGTGCCGGCACAATATGCCGCAATGTGACCTTTTCGGTAATGAAGATATATAGGAAGTACACCGCTTCATAAGGGAAAAGATACTGGTCCAAGCCGAAATTGAGAGCGTAAAAAAGCGGCAGCGGATTTACTCCGAGAGCTGTGCCGAGTTCTCCTATGGCGGGAGTGAATGCCGCTGTCGCCGCAAAAGGTGTCAGTAAGAAGTTCACCACAACGCCTGCGACATAAGCGAAAAACACGGACATTGCGGAAGATGCGCCCTGCAGCATTGTCACAAGTTCGCCGACCGCCCATTTGTTTGCTCCGACCGCCCCGCCGACAAAGCCTATGGTCATGCAGCCCGCCACAAAAACAAGAAAAACGATATTCAATTTATTGAAGCTTTCAGCTTTCAGGATGTCGAAACAAGGCAGATAGCAGCATAACGCAAAAATACAGAACAAATACACAGGGTCCACTCCGGTCCAAGGCTGAAGCATGAAGCCGGCGATGATGCAAAGCACTATGCCGAACAGCTTTATCTCTTTGCCGGAAAGGGGCCCCAATTCCGTTCTGCTTTCGTCTATGAAACGTTTCAAACCGTTAGACATAGGCAGTTGTTCTTTTCCTTTGACAAAATAAACACAACACATGGAAACGGCATAATAGACAATGTTGATCAATGTTCCGTGATAGCAGTAATCCCAAAAATCAACGGTTTTGTCTGTTCCTTTCAGCATGATGTCAAACGCCCAAATGAACGATTCCGAGGAATGGAGGAACATGAATTGAGGCGCCGCCGCCGCAAAAAACGCCGTAAGGATAAGGGCGGAAGACATTTTGGATTTCGGGTCTATGTCAAGCGCTTGAATAATTCCGGAAGCGATGGCGCAAAAGATGACGCAGCGTGCCAAAATGGAAGAAAGAATGACGACGAGCACAAGCCCTGCTATGAAAAATCCGAGCGTCAATCCCGTAAAACTGCCACCTGTGCTTTTCAGGCAGAAAAGCGCAAGCCGTTTGGCAAGGTTGCTTTCTTCCATGGCATCACCGATGATGACGGCGGCGAAAGAAAGCCAAGGCAAAACCGTCGCCCATGGTCCGAAAACGGTTTCGGCGTCGGCAACGCCGAAAAGGACATAGGCGAAGGTGAGCATGGCGGCAACGCCCACAGCGGGAAAAATATTGAATGCCCAGGCAAGGATCGCGGCGCTTGTGAACGCCATGTACAAAGGAAATTCGGGAGAGATGTTTTGCGGAGCGAAAAAATAAAGAAGAAGAGGAATAAGCGCTGTCAATCCCCATTTAATATATGGTAATGCAAACATAACAACCTCGAAAAATTAAAGTTAAAAAAATCACAATACAGTGTCTTATAAAAACCCATAAGCCCGTTCGCTTATGGGCAAAACCAAATTTCATCGGTTATTTAATCCGGTCCCGCCATGCGAAACACGGTGTGCCGTTTTCCTGCCATACACGGAGAAATTTATCACGCAAGAGGGGATTGGTGAACGTATAATCGGAACGCAGATGACGCCCGCGGCTTTCTTTGCGTTCACGGGCAGCTATCATGAGAGCCTGTCCCAAGTCCAACAGATTCAGCACTTCCGCGGCACGCATGAGTTCATGCGCATCATTGGCGAAAAGTTCACCCAGCATTTTTTTTCTTAAATCGCCAAGATACTTTATTCCCGCACTCAACATGGAATCGGAACGCACCCTGTGCGGACCGCAATCCACATATTCCGTCATGATCTGCTGCAGGGCGAAGTTCGCTTCCTGCCAATTCGCTCCGGTATTCCTGTCATAAAGTGTATTGAACAGTTCCATGCGTTCAAGGCAGCGGGGAGTTTCTTCAATATGTTCACAGACGAATGCGGAATTTTTATATTCGGCTGCGTGCTGTCCCGCTATCCAGCCGTATACGGCTGCCGCCCCGATGTCTCCGCTGATGTTTCCCATCATGTCGCCGGCGGCGAAAAGCCCTTTGATATTGCTTTCGCCATTGATATCGATTTCAATACCGTTGGTGCAAAGATTGGCTTCGTATTGTCCAAATTCGACGGCATGCCTGCCCGGATCTATGCCTTCCTTGTCCATATAATCGATAAGGGCTGTCAGTCCTTCGCATTTCATCGCCCAGCGCATATGCTCAAGATCTTCTTTGCTTGCTCCGGAGCAGTCCATATAGGCAGGACCCTGTCCGCTCATTTTTAAATCGGTGAACGCGGAGGACCAGACATCGCTGGTAATATCGCCGGTTTCCACATTGGGTTCCGTCACGAACGGACCGACGGGTCTGCCGTCCGGATACCGGTATACCCCGATCCATGTTGCCTTGCCGCAGCGTGCCAGGAAACGCGGTCCCGCGTGGCGGTAGGTTTTTTCCATGTTCACGAGATATGCTCCGCAGCGCCATGCCTGCGCTATCGAATCGCCCGTGCCGGAAGGGCACATATTGGTATTGAACATTTGGCTAGGGGTCGGGTCGGTTGTGAAAAGGCGGCTTACATAGCCAGTTGCGGCAACCACGGCTTTTGCGGCGATAAGGCGGTATTTGGGCGTGTCTTCAGAAATATCAAGCGCCAGCACACCCGTAATCTTTCCGTTTTCAGATAAGATTTCCAAAGCGGGAGAATGGTTTATGATACGCACTCCGCGTTTTTTAGCCTGTTCCGTCAACACTTTCTTTTGATTATGTCCGTCGTATTTCAGAAAAATTTTCGGACGGCCGGGATAAGCGTGGCCTTCAAAATGATAATCGCCCGTGGGTTTCATATTGATTCCCCAATCATTCCACATTGCTACGACTTGGGGGCTTGTTTCCAAAAAACGCATGACAAGGGGTGTGTCGTTGCTTGTCGCGTTTTGGCTGTCCATAAATTCTTCATACACAACACCGATGTCGCCGTGCTTTTCAGGTATCCAGCATAAAAAATGGTCATTGCCGGTCGCTCCCGCGCCGCTTCTCTTCGTATTGGCTTTATCCAGTAAAACAACATCGGCGCCTTTGTCCGCCGCTCCAATGGCGGCCATGAGCCCGGCAATGCCTCCGCCGATGATAAGGACATCGGTCTGTAACTTTTCTTTCACTTCAATCATTGCATGTTCCTTTTTGAATGGTTTTCTTAATTGGAAGCCTTCTTTAATGTTTTGGGCGTAAAGAAGAGGAATCGACATAAAGCAGCATATGCGTAAGCGGCAGACGCAATTCAATGGCTTTTGCTTTGCAGTCAAGCACGCAGGCATTGCAATGCCAGCATTCATAAGGGCGCTGTACTTTTGGCGTTTTGTTCTCCTTAGGTTTATGGGAAAAAACCTGCAGAGGGCAAATATCCGCGCAAACTCCGCAGCCTATGCATTTTTGTTCATCAATTACTGGCGGCATGTTCATCTCCTTTTGTTCGCAAGCGACCAGTTGATTTTCCGGCATTGTTTTCCGCTTGGTAAAATGAATTTCATAAATTCAGTATTTCACAAAGCAATGATTTTAAATATCGCAAATGCGACAACTGAAAAAAATTCTTGATTATGCATAATCCGAATAAATTCCCATTGGTTGTTTAAATACTCCGCCGGATACGGTCAGCAAAAAAAGCTTGACAAACCACAGTAAAATGGTGTATAAAATATACAGTTCAGCTGTTTTGAATAATTTTAATGATATTCATTTAGATTGTTTAAATTTGGATGGTTAGCTCAGTTGGTAG
>DONZ01000212.1 GCA_003512875.1 Desulfovibrio sp.
CGGCTTGGCTCTTGCCGTGCTTTTTGTACGCGGCGGGCAAGTGATTGATAAGGCGGCTTTTTTTTGGGCGGGGCTTGTCATGGAAGATGCGAACGAGCTTTTGCTCGGATTTTTAACGCAGTTTTATTCACAGGATAAGGATATTCCGCCCCGCATCGTTTTGCCTTGGGCTTTGACGGCGGAAAAAGAAGAAAGCGTGGAAAGTCCGGCTCTTATCGGGGCGTTAGGGGCTGATTACGCTTTGCAGGAGCATGAGGAAGATTTGGAAAGCATTGCCGCAATGCTCAGCGAATGGCGGGGGGCGAACGTGCGGATTGTGGCGGCACGGACCAAGGACGATGAAAAGCTTGTGGAAATAGCCAAAACCAATGCGCGGGAAACTGTTTATAAACGTTCCGATTTAGGTATGGACGAACGTTTGGCGGCTCTTTTTAAAGTGCAGGAGCCTATCCGCAGAATCGAATGCGTCGATGTTTCCCATACTTCCGGAACAGCGACAAAGGTCGGGCTGGTTGTCTATCAGGACGGAAAACCGCATAAAGCCGATTACCGCGTTTTGAATATGGAAAATACCAACGGGGACGATTATTTGGCTTTGTCGCAATGGGCGAAACGCAGAGCGGAACACGGCGCGCCGTGGCCGCATTTATTGCTTATTGACGGCGGACGCGGACAGGTGAATGTTGTGCATGCAAGTTTTCAGGAATTTTTCAGTGCGGTGCATGTTCGTGATTCCCAAAGTTTTGATTTGGAAGAGGGGCGTTTGCCTTTTGTGCTTGCAGGTATTGCCAAAGCCCGTGATGAACAGGGGCATGCGGACAGGAGGGCAGGCAATTTGGCGGACAGGATTTTCCTGCCTGACAGGACAAATCCTTTGCCTTTTAAAGAAGGGAGTTCCGAACTCTTGTTTTTGCAGTCCATTCGTGACGCCACCCATGATTTTGCCATAGGCAGGCATAGGCGGGCGCGCAACAAGCAGGGACTGGACGCGCAGCTTTTGCATTTGCCCCATGTGGGACAAGAAACGGCAAAGCTTTTGTGGCAGCATTTTAAAAGTATTGAAGAAATGAAAAAAGCCGGTGTCGAGGAGCTGATGAAGCTGCCGAAAGTGGGAAGAAAAAAAGCTTTACAGCTTCGCGACAGCCTGCAAAAATTATAGAAAAAATAGGTTGTTAAAAAGAGCCATGTTTTGCATGGCTCTTTTTTTGATATGTCAAGGAAAAGGCTTATTGATTGATAGCGGTGACAATTTCTTGTATTTTAGTTTCAAAATCCGGACATTTGATGATATCGCCTATTCCAAAAGCGGAAAAAGACGCGGAGCAGATATGGTTCCAACATAAGAAATTGCTGATGCTAGAAAATTGTTCTGCAATAAGTTCGTATTGGCGTGTTTTAGGTCCGCTACCTCCGACAACCACGCTGACTGTCTTCTTCGGTTTTTGTTTAAAAATGTTTTGACGGGCAACAAATTTGTCAATGAACAGTTTCAGCTGCCCTGACATTCCTATCCAAAATACCGGAGTGCCAAAAACAATGCATTCAGCGTCGTTGATTTTTTGGAGCATAGTATTGGTATCATCCCTTTGAACGCAAAAACCATCATTTTTTTTACATTCAAGACAGGCAAGACAAGGCGTTACCGTCATGGAATAGGATTGCAGTAATTCCACTTCATGATCCGCTTGGAGTTTTTTTTCAAGCGCTTGCAAGGCTAATGCGGTGTTGCCTGTGCGGCGGGGACTACCATTTATCATTAAAATTTTCATGATACGTCCTTTTATGAGAATATGCGGTTGTTGAACATTATCGATATTTTTCTTCAATCTCTTTGGCTGTTTTTTCAACGGTATCAATGAAATACTGTCGTTCTTTCAAAAGCGCTTCCGCAACTTCGGGGTCGTGAAGAGCGATAATCTGCGCCGCCATATAGCCGGCATTTTTTGCTCCCGCCTTGTCCAGCGCCACTGTTCCGACCGGAAATCCCGCGGGCATCTGCACTGTTGCCAAAAGGGAATCAAGCCCGTTCAGGGAAGAACCTGTCAAAGGTATTCCGATAACAGGCTTAATGGTGCGGGCGGCAACAGCTCCTGCAAGGTGGGCAGCCATTCCGGCTGCGCAGATGAAAACCTGACAGCCTTGTTTTTCCAGTTCGTCAACGATTTTCTCCGTGCGGAGCGGTGTGCGGTGTGCGGAGGAAACCGTAAAACGGTAACTGATACCGAGTTTTTTCAATACTTCAACGCAGGGGCTGATCGTGTTTTCATCAGAAGCGGAACCCATTAAAATACCGACTTGAACCATGGCTGTTCCTTTTTTCGTATTATTTGTTTTGTAAACGTTTAATGCCTTTATCTCCGATGTCACGGCGATAATAGGAATTTTCCATTTTTATTTTGCCAATTGCTTCATAAGCTTTATTTTTTGCTTCTTGCAAACTTTCACCAAGTGCGGCAACGCAAAGTATTCTTCCGCCGTTGGAAAGGATTTTTCCGTTCTCCGCTTTTGTGCCCGCATGGAAAACTTTTACGTCATCCAACGCATCGGCAGCGGCAATACCTGTTATTTCCATACCTTTCGGATAGCTTTCCGGGTATCCTTTTGCAGCGAAAACAACACCGAGGGCGGATTGGGGATAGAGTTCCAATGCAATGTTTTTTTCTTTTAATTTTCCTTCAACGCACGCCTGCATAACGGGAAGGATATCGCTTTTCATCCGCATGAGCAAAGGCTGGCATTCAGGGTCGCCGAAACGGACATTGTACTCAAGAACTTTCACTCCCTTTGCTGTCATCATAAGCCCTGCATACAAAATGCCTTTGAATGGCGTGCCGCGTTGAGCCATTTCCTTGAGC
>DONZ01000085.1 GCA_003512875.1 Desulfovibrio sp.
CGACTCGAGTATGCGGACCGCCTTGTAAAGGAAATGGATAAGCACAACGGCGATTTGGAGGCGGCTAAGGAAATTTTTGAGAAATACGGCAATGAGATCGCCGCGTTTTTTGTGGAGCCTTGTGCCGGCAATATGGGACTTGTTTTGCCAGTCGCCGGGTACTTGCAGGGTTTGCGTGATCTTTGCACAAAATACGGGGCTCTGCTTGTTTTTGATGAAGTCATTACCGGTTTCAGGGTATCCTATCAGGGAGCTCAGGGACGGTTCGGCGTTATGCCTGATTTGACCACCATGGGTAAAATCATTGGCGGTGGTTTGCCTGTTGGCGCTTATGGCGGCAAGGCGGAATATATGCAGCGCATTGCTCCTGCGGGTGATGTGTATCAGGCGGGAACGCTTTCAGGCAATCCGCTTGCCATGGCGGCAGGTCTTGCGACTTTGGATATTCTTGAAAAAGCCGATTATGCAGGGTTGGAACAGCGCGTGCTCGCTTTTGTGAAAGAGCTTGCGGGTATTTTGGAGAAAAAAGGATTAAGTGTGCAATATCAGCATATTGCTTCTATGTTTACACTTTTCTTTACGGATAAGCCTGTACGCAATTTTGCTGATGTCGAAAACGCTTCCACGGCAATTTTTGAAAGCTATTATAAGCAAATGCGTGAAATGGGCATTTTTCTTTCCCCTTCCGCGTTTGAAACCGCAATGGTTTCTTTCGCCCATACCGACGATGATTTCAATAAGACCCTTGATTGTGCAAAGAAATTGAAATTTTAAATCTTATAAACAACACTCATGAAAAAAGACAAGCTGCTGCTTGTCTTTTTTTTGGCATTGTCCGCCCTTATCTGTTCCGTATAAGTGTGAAGGGGAGCAAGAGGAGGAAAGACGATAAATAAAGAGCTACTGTTTCCCATGCGTTATCAATCGTAAAAACTATCGTCTTCGGGGTGTATGGCTGTGCCCATCAAAATACCGTGCTGCCGCAGCCGTTCGGCGTCGGTTTTGGCGACAAAGATGGTTTTTCCCTGTGAGTCGCATTCGGCATAATACATTGCGGTCGCAACCGTTCCCGGCGTCGGAATAAAGCATTGCACCTGCCTTGGCTTCCAATTTCTTTCTTTGAGCCAAGAGGCGAGTTCCCGCATGTTCTCATCGGTGCACCCCGGAAACCCGCTTAAAAGGTATGGAATAACATATTGTTCCTTATTGATTTTTTTGCAATATCCATAAAACGCCTGTAAAAACGTTTCAAATTTGTCCATGCCGGGTTTACGCATAAGCTTAAGCACGTTTTCAGAACAATGTTCAGGGGCGACTTTGAGCTGTCCTCCCGTAAATTCTCCGGCATAGCTTTCAAGAGCTTTTTTTTGGGTCAGAGCTAAATCGAAACGCACGCCGCTTGCGATACGCACATTTTTAATGTTGCTGATTTTTTTTACTTTTCTGAGCAAAGCAAGATGTTTTTCTTGGTCGACAAGAAAATGGGGGCAAAGATCGGGGGTCAGGCAGGAAGCACGTCCGCACTTGAAATTTTTGCCTTGCGTTTTTGCTTTTTCTTCCAAGGCGCAGGAGGCTTGCCACATATTGGCGGACGGTCCGCCTATGTCGCTGATTGAACCTTCGAAGCCCTTGGAACCGGCAATATTCCGCGCTTCATCAAGCAGGGATTTTTCGCTGCGGGAAGCGATTTTTCTGCCCTGGTGCAAAGCGAGGGAGCAAAAGGAACATCCTCCTCCGCAGCCTCTGTGGCTCGTCATGCTTGTTTTCATCATGCTTTCGGCGGGGATTTTTCCTTGATAGCGGGGGTGGGCTTTGCGCTGGAAAGGAAGCGCATAGAGCAGATCTAGCTCTTCCGTGCCGAGCCTTCGTGCTGGCTTTTCAACCAGCACGGCTCTGTCCCCGTCAAAAGCTTGAACAAGGCAATGGTCTGCATGGTGGATATGCTTTTCGCTCTCAAGCGTCGCTTCCAACAATAATTTGGGAGAATGCAGAATGTCGTCGTGAGAGGGCAGAATAACGGTGTTTTCAGGTAAACGGACAATTTCTTCCGTTTTGATTATCCGGCATGTTCCGTCAATATTTTTGAGAACCTGCTGCCACGGCTTTTTGTCCTTGGCTTTTTGCAGCACGGGGCTGTCCCAGGAAAGTTCGGGGTGTTTCTGGTAAAAATCACGAAGTCTGACGGCGATTTCAAGCAGGGCTTTCTCGCCCATTCCGTAAACAGCCAAATCGAGTTTTGCGTCCGCAAGGATTGATTTTCTGAGGCTGTCAGACCAAAAATCATAATGGCTGAGCCTGCGCAGGCTTGCCTCAATCCCCCCCGCTATAACCGGAAGGTTTGGAAATGCTTGTTTTATAAGGGAAATGTAAACGGTCACGGCTCTATTCGGTCTTGCTCCGCATTGTCCGTTCGGGGTATAGGCGTCATCATGGCGTTTTTTGCGAAAAGCTGTGTAATGGGCGAGCATGCTGTCCACGGCACCTGCGCTGATGCCGGCAAAAAGACGGGGGCGTCCCATCGCTTGGATTTTTTCGATGATTGCGGAGTCTTTCCAGTCGGGTTGGGTGATAATGCCGACTTTGAAGCCGTAATGCTCCAGATAGCGTCCAAGCAACGCCGCCGCGAAAGCGGGATGGTCAATATACGCGTCACCGGAAACAAGCAAAATGTCCAGCTCGTCCCAACCTTTCAAGCGCATGTCTTCACGGCACAAAGGAAGGAATTTTTCGCAGGCTTCAGGAGGCTGCCGCGTTTGAATTTTATTTTGTTTCGCCGGAAAATTGCGTGTTTTTTCTTTCATGGGGCGTGAATTTTGAGGAACGGCGTTTCCGTTTCGGGAATTTTTTTGGGAGTACTTTTTTCTTTTTTGTTGATAATTATTAATTTTTTCCTGCATATTTTGCTCTTTTTATGATTTTGCTATAAATAGTTTTTATTTTATTACAGTTAGTTACATAAATAATTTGCAAATGTGGCTAATTTTACAAAAATGTAAAAATATTTTTTAAAATTTAACCTTTTTTATTGACAATGCCGTTTGAAGTGTGGCATATTCACCACACAGTCTACTGTATCTTTTTTGAGTTTTCAAAAAAAAGCAGCATTTTATGGGAGGATATATGTCCAAAGTATTTTTAAAGGGTGTGTTGACAGCTTTTTTGGGAGCTGTGTTGACTTGCGGTTCTGCTTTTGCCGCCGATACGATTAAAATCGGTGTTCCGGGCGCTCATTCCGGCGAACTTGCTTCTTATGGTTTACCAACGCTTAATGCTGTAAATCTCGTCGCTGACGAATACAACGCCAAGGGCGGCATTCTCGGCAAGCAAGTAGAAGTTATTGCTTTTGACGACGCTTGTAAAGCAGAAATTGCTACCAACGCCGCGACAAAACTTATTTCTGACGGTGTTGTCGGTGTTATCGGACATATTTGTTCCCCTGCCGGTAAAGCCGCAATGCCTTTATATAACAACGCCAAAGTGATTTCCATTTCAGGTTCCATCACCTCTCCCGCAATGACATTGAGCGGAGAAAACCCTTATTTCTTCCGTACCGTGGCTAACGACACCGCTTCCGCGATTGTCGGCGCAGGCTATGTCATCAACAATCTTAAAGCGAAGAAAGTCGCCATTCTTCATGACAACAGCGAATACGGCAAAGGTTATGCGGAACAGGCTGCCGATTACCTGAAGAAAAACAGCGATATCGAAATCGTTCTTTTTGAAGCCATCACTCCAGGTGCCGCCGATTATTCTTCCGTTATCCGCAAAGTGCGCCGTGTTGATGCGGACGTGTTGATGTGGGGCGGTTATTACCCTGAAGCTTCAAAACTTCTTTCCAATATGAACAGTTTGGATGCCGTTATTCCCATGATCGGTCCTGACGGATTGAAAGACTTGGGCTTTGTTGAATTGGCAGGCGCTGACGCCGAAAATGTTTACGCATCCGGTCCTACCGACACTTCTTCAAACCCTGTAAGCAAATACTATGCGGAAAAACATATGGCAAAATACGGCTCAACTCCCGGCGCATTTTTTGATAACGCCGTTTCAGCGGCTCTTGCGCTCATGAATGCCATTGAAAAAGCGGGAACAACCGATTCCGCCAAAGTGATTGACGCATTGCATAAAGAAGAAATTGAAACTGCTGTCGGTTCCATTCACTTTGACGAACATGGTGACGCTGTCGGTGTCGGCATGTCCATTTATCAAATTCAAAACGGTCAATATGTTGAAATGAAATAATTATTTTATAAAATTTTTATACGATGATTGTTCGGGCTTATTTCCTAAAAGGCTTTTGGGAAATAAGCCTATCCGTATCTAATAAGCCTAGCAATGAATAAAGTTGAACTATATGGATTGGCAGTATTTTTTAGAAATTTTGTTTAGCGGTCTGACTCGTGGAAGTATTTACGCCTTGATAGCTCTCGGATATACCATGGTTTACGGTATTATCGAGCTTATTAACTTCGCCCATGGTGAAATTTATATGCTTGGGGCGTTTACGGCTTTTATTGTAGCTGGAATTCTGGGCTCAATGGGATTTTCTGCCAGTGCGATTCTTGTTATTGCTGCTTTTGTCGCGATTATTTGGTGCGTGGCGTATGGCTACACCATGGAAAAAATCGCTTATAAGCCTCTTCGCGGACAATCCCGCTTGGCTCCTCTTATTTCCGCCATCGGTATGTCCATCTTTTTGCAAAACTATGTGCAGCTGGCGCAAACGGCGGAATTTTTACGTTTCCCCATCCGCATGCCCCGTATTGAATTTTTGGATGTTTTTGGCGGAATTTTGCGTTCTTCCGATTTCGTAATTCTTGTGACAAGCGCTTTCATCATGGTCTGTCTTTCTGTTTTCATCCGTTATACGAAACTTGGCAAGGCTATGCGCGCCACAGCTCAAAATAGAAAAATGGCAATGCTTTTAGGCATTGATGCAGATAAAATCATTTCTTTAACGTTCATTGTCGGTTCCGGACTTGCCGCTCTCGGCGGTACGCTTATTGCGACCCATACCATGCAGGTGGGATTCGGTATCGGTTTCATCGCCGGCATGAAAGCGTTCACCGCCGCTGTTTTGGGCGGTATCGGCTCAATTCCCGGAGCCATGCTTGGCGGGCTTGTTCTCGGTCTTGCCGAAAGCTTCACAACAGGGTATTTCGCAGGCGATTACGAAGATGTGCTCGCTTTTGTGTTGCTTGTCCTCATTTTGATTTTCCGTCCTTCCGGAATTCTTGGGAAAGCTAAAGTTCAAAAGGTTTAGGAGAAAATATGTTTACCCCGAAACGTCTTATCCGTTCTGCGTTGATCAGCATATGGTTTATGATTTTGGTCTTTCCTATCGTAGGAATTAGAATTATTAAACGCGCTCCTGAATTTTTTTACGACAGGGTCCTTGTCATCGGTGCTATCACTTTTGTGCTTGCCGTCTTATGGTCTTGGTATTTTGAAGTTTACAAGGACAGGGATTTAAGCAAAGGGATTTTTTCGCAGGTTTCCCAAAAAATTTCCGCTTTGTCTGAAAAAATCACCAATGATAAGAATACCGCTTTAAAATTAATTCTCGTCCTTTTCATTGTGTTCATGATTTTGCCGGTGTTTACTTCGATGTATCAAACAACCGTGTATTCGCTTGCTTTTCTCTATGTCATGCTCGCCCTCGGACTGAATATTGTCGTGGGTATCGCGGGGCAGCTTGTGCTCGGTTATGCCGCCTTTTACGCTGTCGGTGCGTATACGTACGCCTTATTGAACCAATACCTCGGCTTGGGATTTTGGACATGTCTGCCCATAGCAGGCTTTATCACCGTTATCGCGGGTTTGCTTCTCGCTTTTCCGGTGCTCAGGCTCCGCGGGGACTATTTGGCGATTGTCACCTTGGGGTTTGGTGAAATTGTAAGACTTTTGCTTATCAACTGGGCGAACTTCACAGGAGGAAACCGCGGAATTGCGAATATTCCAAGACCCGGTTTGTTCGGTTTGGAACTCAGCCCGGAAGCTTCCACGATTTATATTTATTATTTATGTCTTTTTGCCGCCATTATCACCATTATCATTGTGGCAAGGCT
This sequence comes from Desulfovibrio sp., assembly GCA_003512875.1. Lineage (GTDB taxonomy): Bacteria > Desulfobacterota > Desulfovibrionia > Desulfovibrionales > Desulfovibrionaceae > Taurinivorans > Taurinivorans muris. Next base: position 6,069 of record DONZ01000085.1, read on the forward strand.
TATCAATTCCCGTGTGGGACTTGCGCTGCAAGCGTTGAGAGAAGATGAAATCGCCAGTGAGGCGATGGGAATCGATCTTCGGAAAATCAAACTCTCCGCTTTTGCTTTGGGTTCTTGCTGGGCAGGTTTTGCAGGGGTGCTTTTCGCCGCCCGAAATTCCTATATCAATCCTACCAGTTTTACGTTTATGGATTCCGCCATGATTTTAAGCATGGTTGTTTTAGGCGGTATGGGTTCCATTGTGGGAGTGGCGCTTGCAGCCCTTGTTTTGACGCTTTTGCCGGAATATTTGCGCGCTTTTTCAGAATACCGCATGCTTATTTTCGGTTTGCTCATGGTTACCATGATGGTATTCCGTCCGCAGGGCATTATTCCGCCTGCCAAGAGAAAATATTATCCAACTGCTTTGCAGAATGAAGAAAATAATTGAGGATATTATGCATACTGATCAAAAACCGATTTTAGAAGTGAAGTCTTTATCCAAAAACTTTGGCGGGCTCCGTGCATTGAATGATGTGGATATGCATATTCTTCCTAAGGAAATAGTGGCATTAATCGGTCCCAACGGTGCCGGAAAGACAACGTTTTTCAACTGTGTGACAGGAATTTACGTCCCTACGGAAGGGGAAGTCTGGGCAGGCCGCGAAGGGCATGAGAATAAGAAATTGAATGGGATTGTTCCGCATGAAATCACCAAATACGGGCTTGCGAGAACGTTCCAAAACATTCGTTTGTTTTCTTCCATGACAGTGCTTGAAAATGTCATGGTCGGCAGGCACACGCGGACAAAAGCGGGTATTGTCAACGCAATTTTCAGAGGCGGCGCCTTTAAGAAAGAAGAACAGGATACGGTGGACAGGGGCTACGAGCTCTTGAAAGAAGTGGGGCTTGAAAAGCATTGGAAAGACGAAGCCTGCAATCTTCCTTACGGTGCGCAGCGCCGCTTGGAAATCGCCAGAGCTTTGGCGACAGAACCGTTCCTTTTGTTTTTGGACGAACCTGCCGCCGGCATGAACCCGCAGGAAACCGTGGAACTGAAAGAACTTGTTTTGCGTATCCGTGAAAAATTCAATCTTTCCAT
>DONZ01000040.1 GCA_003512875.1 Desulfovibrio sp.
TTGTGCTTGTCGGTGCCGACAGAGTCACGCGCAGCGGCGATACCGCCAATAAAATCGGAACATACCTCAAGGCGCTTGCCGCCCACGACAACCATGTGCCTTTTTACGTCGCCCTGCCCTCTTCAACCTTTGATTTCTCCCTTTATGACGGAGTGAAAGAAATAGTGATTGAAGAAAGAAATGCGCGGGAAACCGAATATGTCACAGGCTATTACCATAATGCCGATAAGGAAAAACTGATACAGGAAGTAAGAATTTGCCCGGAAAAAACCAAAGGACTCAACTTTGCGTTCGATGTCACCCCCCATACGCTCATCACCGGGCTTATCACGGAACGCGGTATTACGGAAGCTAATGAAAAGGCGATTTCAACCCTTTATCCGGAAGCAAAAAAATTTATTCAATGAAAACGCAAGAGCAAAACAAAATTTTACCTGCTGACGGATATATAAAATTCCAATGCAAGCACACGCACGCAGTATGGAATAGTGAAGCTTTGCCCGTTACCGCAGCGTTCATGGCACGGTTTGAAGAAGCTGACGCTTTCAGAACGGAAGTTTTCGACCAAGGCTTTATCGGAATATATGAAAATGGAATCGGGTACGGCAACCTTTCTTTCCGCTATGGAGAAAATTTCGTAATCACCGCCAGCGCAACAGGCGGAGCCAGAGAACTCGGCATTGACGGTTATACTTTTGTGAACAAGGTTGAACTTTCCCAAAACACCGTGCACAGCCTGGGACCGCTTCCGGCAAGTTCCGAAACCATGTCCCATGCAGGCGTATATCTTGAAAGTCCCCTTGCGAATTATGTTTTACATATTCATAATAATCTGCTATTCAATATATTGAAAGAAAAAAATGCCTTATCCACATCAGCAAATATTGCATACGGCACTGTTGAAATGGCGGAAGCGATACGCACTATTGTAAAGCGAAATCTTTCTGAAGCGATTATTGTTATGCACGGACATGAAGAAGGTATTTTAATCTACGGAATGAGCCTTGCTCATCTCAAATCGCAACTTGTTTTTTTATGCCAAGAAGCGAAAAACGAACTATGCGCCCAATGCAAAAAAGGAGGACATAATGGTTAAGATTGCCATCATCGGCGGCAGCGGATTAGAAAAATCAAGCCTTATCCAATCCGTTTCCACAAAGGAAACGGAAACAAAATGGGGAACCCCCTCTTCTCCCATTACGGAAGGAATATTGAACGGTGTGCCTGTGGCTTTTTTATCAAGACACGGCTATGATCATTCCATTCCGCCAACCCAGGTGAACAACCGTGCAAATATCGCAGCATTGAAAGAAATAGGCTGCACCCATATTTTAAGCAGCACGGCGGTCGGCTCGCTGAGGGAAGAAATCCACCCGGGACATCTTGTTATTCCCGACCAATTCATTGATTTTACAAAGCATAGAATTTGCACATACCATGAAACATTTAGCGACGGTATCAAACACTTAAGCATTGCCGATCCTTTCAATGAAAGCCTCAGGCAAGACCTTATCCATGTCTGCGAAAAACTTAAATTCGAGCACCACAAACAGGCGACTGTGGTAACCATTGAAGGTCCCCGTTTTTCAACTCGGGCAGAATCCCAAATGTTCAGAATTTTAGGTGCAGACATCATCAACATGAGTATCGCGCCTGAAGCCATTTTGGCTGCCGAACTCGGCATTCCCTATGCAACCATCGCTATGAGCACGGATTACGATGCATGGCGTGAAAACATCGCCCCTGTATCTTGGGAAGAAATCAAAGAAGTTATGAAAGCAAATACGCAAAAAGTACAACAAGTTTTTGCAGAAATTGTTTCTCTTATCGCTTCACATCAATAACAACATATTCTTACACTTTGGAGGTTGGCAGTGAAAATTAGCCTTACTAGTCAAATGTTGCTTGCATTATTCGCAGGCTGTATCTGTGGTCTCGTTGTTCCGCATTTAGGTATTGACCCAAGTTATTTCAAACCGTTAGGTGATATTTTTATCAACCTCATCAAAATGCTTGTCGTTCCCCTTGTTTTTGCGACACTGGTAGCCGGCGCCGCCGCTGTCGGTGATGTGAGCAGACTTGGAAAAATTGCGATAAAAAGCCTTATCTATTACACGGTGACAACGGTTTTCGCTGTTTCAATCGGCTTAATCGTAGCCAATATTTTGCAGCCCGGAAGCGGTGTTGAAATCAGCCAAAATGCAAGCAATACCATTTCCGTTGCCCCTCCTTCCCTTCTTTCCGTTTTTATGGGTATCATTCCGACAAACCCCGTAAAATCAATGACCGACGGAAATATGCTTCAAATTATTTTCTTTGCGGTTTTCCTTGGGGTCGCCATCAGTTCCCTCGGCTCAAAACATAACCATATCCATCAATTCTTTGACAGCCTTGCAGAAGCCATGCTCAAGCTTACCTCCATGGTCATGATGTATGCCCCTATCGGTGTTTTCGGTTTGCTTACCTATACGGTCGGAACTTACGGCGCAGAAGTTTTACTGCCGCTTCTCAAACTCATCATGGTAATGTTTGTCGCCTGCATCATTCATATTTGCATTATTTATCTTCCTTGCATCAAGTATTCAGGCGTTCCTTTAAAAAAATTCTTTAAGGAACTCACTTCGACTATCTTGGTGGCGTTTTCCAGCGCGTCCAGCGCCGCAGCCCTTTCCAGCAACTTGCAGAGCGTTCAGCGCTTAGGCGCTTCCCGTCCGGTATCCAGTTTCCTCATTCCTCTCGGAAACACTATCAATATGGACGGCACGGCTATCTATATGGGTGTCTGCTCCATTTTCGCAGCGACATTCTTCGGCATAGACCTTACTTTCGACAAGCAAATCCTTATCGTTATCATTGCCATGCTCGCTTCTGTCGGCACAATGGGTGTTCCGGGCGCAGGCGTGATCATGATTTCCATGGTCTTCACCCAAGTCGGCATTCCCTTGGAAGCTATCGCCCTTATTGCAGGCATCGACCGTGTTCTTGATATGATGAGAACAACCCTCAACGTTCTTGGTGACGCAACAGGCGCTCTTACTGTTTCAAAAGCGGAAAACGATATGCACCCTATTCAGGAATAAATAAAACATCTCCCTTATCGGTTCACGTCCTGATAGGGGAGATGTTTTATTTTAAACTTCATGTAACACATAAGCAGATTTTCCTATTTTTTACAGGCAGTTCCTATGTTAAAAAACATTTATATCCATATCGGCAACTTTGCCACAAATTTCGCTCTACGCCGTTTTTGCCGTCAACATAAAACGCTTCTTGCAAAAAACAATACACATTACATCGCACTGCACGACTTATTTCCGGAACTGCCTGATTTCACGCATACCCCGGCATGGTATCATGAACTGTGGATTCATGAAAAAATAAAAAAACACTTTGCCCACATAACTTTTCCGACTGAACAAGAAATCAATGCCCAACTGGAAAAATTCATCCGGCACAACAAAACGGAAAATATTATTCTTATTTTGCAGGGAAACCTTCTACCAAACTATTTCCCCGCCCTTCTTTTGCTGAAGAAAACATTTACGACAGCACAATTCCATCTCGAAGAAAACAGCATAGTCTTAGAGCGTGAATTGGAATGTGCATACAATGTCAACCTGCTTGATCTGCGTGGTTTCATTCTAAAACTAAATGATTACAACTCACTGGCATTTATCAATTCTCTTAATTTAAAAGTAACTTATTCGAAACACTCTTCTTCTTTGCAATCCCTTTTGAATGCAAGTACCGCCCAACATGTTTTTTCTCATGAAATCGACTGCTTAAAACAGTTCTTGACATTTATTCATATCCCCTGCAGCCATGATTATTTTTTTCCAAACACATTCCATCCGAAAATTCTTGCCTTTATCATCGCCCTGAAAGAATGCATATCCAATGATTTTATAAATTTTTACAATGAAAACAAGCTATTGGAATATCAACAAAAAGAAAACAACCTTTTTACATATTGCCATGAGATTGATGTAAAAGAAATAAAAAATTTTGAAAGAAACGCAACTCCTCCCGTTACAAACACAGCCGTACACTATACGGACTGCAGAGACAGTTCTCTTAGAATTGATTTTAAAAGCGCGTGTGAAATAGCAAAACTGCTTAGCCCCATTATGCGTCAATTTCTTTTAAAAAATGTCGATAACGAATATGTTCCCTATTTGCCTTATTCAAGTAAAATCGCCTACGCGGCTCTTTTGCTTGCGGAACGCATGATTGATGAAAAAAAAGCCAAAGAGCTGCTGCAAACAACAAAAGGAAGAATTAACACCGGCACGGAAAAATACAGCAAAAATCCGCTGTTAACCGTTTATACCCCAACCTATAACCATAAAGAATATATAAAACAATGCATTGAAAGCATTTTAGCCCAAAAAACCAAATATCCGTTCAAACATTTGATTATTGACGACGCATCAACAGACGGAACACAGGAAATACTGAAAAAATACGCTCAGAAATATGAACATATCGAATTGATATTGCATAAGAAAAACAACATGCAACTGGCATTTCATCATTTCCCGCAAAATGCGGCAACAAAATATGTCGCATGGTGTGACGGCGATGATTTTTATCTTGATGAACATAAACTGGAAGAACAAATTGAAATTATGGAAAATAATCCTGATTACGGGCTTTGTTTTCATAGAACCTATCATTTATATGAGGACGAACACTGCATAAAAAAAATCCACCCCCAAGACTCCATGCTTCCGAACGGAGTGCAAAAATACTATTTACCGCAAGATATCATTGTTACCAATTTACTCCAATCAAGTTCAGCGATGTATCGCTGGCTTTATGCGGATTCTCTTCCTTGCCATGCCGCAATAAATGTTTCGCCCATGGACTGGGCGCTCAATATTCTGCATGCCCACAAAAATAAAATAGGCTTTATCAATAAACCCATGAGCATATACCGAAGGCATAAAAAAGCCTATTACTATGAAACAGAAGTCAATATCGCGAAACACGTCATCAAAGGCTGCCCCAGAGAAATAAAATTTTGCACCATTATCGATAAAGCGACCAATTATCAATACCATAACCTTTTCCTAAAAAAAATGGCCATAATACTTGATACGTTTTACAACGATATCGATATCGTCGATTTTGACAAAGAACAATACAGCAAGATAAAGCACGATTTGGAAGAACGATTCCCGCATATCATAAAAGAAGTGAAAGTTTTTTTAAACAAATACGACCAACAATGAACCATTTAAAATATCATGCTTTTTCCTTTTAAAATAAACGTTAATTTTCTCTTTTTTTATTTCTACAAGCCTGTCTACCAAATTATCAATACACGTCGTAAACAGCATTGCACTTTCCGCACCATAGAAGAAACGATACGGATACGAAAACTATACGCTGCCGTCAATTTAAACCATATATTCAATTATCAGTTTTCCAGCTGTTTTCAGTACCTGTTTTTATAATTCTGATATCAAAATTCTTTTAGTTCACTTCCACAAAATTGCGGGTATCTTCAATAGGTTTGTTGACTTTATACACCGGCGTCATAACATTGGGAAGCCCTGACACGCTGTTGTAAACCACCAGCCGCCAGCGGTAAACAGTGCTCATAGTATGCGGAAACACGGTAAAACCAAAATCCTGCGCCCGTACTCCGCCCCAAACTTCTTCGGGGATTCTCGCATATTTTTCAGCAGGCACAAAAGGACAGCCGATACAGTCTTCAGCAGCCGCCTCAAGCTCCAAAGAAAAAGCCTGCACGTTTTCAAGAGCGCCGACAATGCTTCCCTGCACAGTAAGCGTGCCCTCGCTGTTATAAGTCACAAAAACATTCTGCAAACTGAACAGCTGATTTATTTTCTGCGGCAGGGGGTCTCCCTTTTTCCCGCAAGAAACCAAACAAAAAAGACATACGATACAGCAAAGGGAGAATAGTTTTTTCATACTGTGCCCGATCATAATTTTTCTTTCCATTCAAAAAGCAAACGCATGCAATCAAGAGGTGTCAGCGTGTTCAAATTGATTTCAGCCAATTCTTTTAAAATAGGATTTTCCTTCAAAGCATTTTCAACAAGTTCGGCAGTATTTGCCACGGTTTCCCGTTCCTTATGAAAAGCGTTGGTTTTATCCTCAGAATTTTCAAAATCCGCCACCCCCGGAAGCAAAACCCGCTCCACCCGCTTTTCTGATTTTTCTTTATTTTCTTCAAGCAAAACAAGAAGTTCTTTCGCCCTGTGCACCACATGGGCGGGCACGCCTGCGAGCCTCGCAACCTCGATTCCATAACTCTTGTCGGCAGGTCCTGGAATGAGCTTACGCAAAAAAACAATATCGTTATTCCATTCCTTTATGGCGATATTCATATTGAATATACCGGAAAACTTGTTTTCAAGGGCTGTCAATTCATGGTAATGAGTTGCGAAAAGCGTGCGGACCTGCCCGTTGGCACGTTTTAAAAGTTCTTCCATAACAGCCCAAGCAAGGGCCAAACCGTCAAAAGTGCTTGTTCCACGGCCTATTTCATCTAAAATAACGAAACTTTTCTTCGTTGCCTGTCTTAAAATCCGTGCCGTTTCCATCATTTCAACCATGAAG
>DONZ01000229.1 GCA_003512875.1 Desulfovibrio sp.
GCGGAAAGGGATTTGTTTTATGTTCACGCAATAAAAAACAGCAAACATTATTGTTTGCTGTTTCGGTAACGGTGATCGGAAAAATGTATCTTTTTGGAAAAAATCACATTCTGATATTCAGGGCTTTCATCACGGCTTGGGCGATTTTTTCCCGTTCTTTGTCAACTTCTTTGTCTTCAAGGGTTTTATCCAAGGATTGGAATGTCAGACGGAACGTAAGGTTGCGTTCATTGCTGTCCTTTGGAATATAAAGGTCACGCAGTTCCGCTCCCGTGAAGAATTTGCCTTTGCTTTGGCAAATTGCGTCAAGGACGGTTTTCACAGGCATTTCCTGCGGACAAATGAAGGTCATGTCGCGGCGCACGGCGGGATAAACCGGCAAGGGGGTGAAATGCGGTTTTTTGCCGCGGCTCAGCTCTTCCAAGGTATCCAATTCCAAGTCCGCGATCCAAACGGATTTTTTTGCATAATATTCTTCCGCGATATTTTTTTGCACACGTCCCATGATGCCGACAACCTGTCCGTTGTCAGTGAAAAGCTCCACGGCAGGGCTCAAATAAGGGTGGGAAGAAAGTTTTTGCACCCGCATTGCTTCAAGGTGCAGGAAATCGGCAACAAAATGGTCGACAAAACCGCGCAGGTCCGTGTAATCGGTTTCTTCTTCGCCGTTTCCCCATGCATTGTCAAAGCGGTTGCCGTAAAGAGCGAAAATAAGATGCAGACGTTCCTTTACGGTTGTTTCGCTTTGTTCGTCTTTATGGAACGTGCGGGCGATTTCAAAAAGACGCAGACCAAGCGCCCCATGGGCTATATTTTCACGTACGCTTTGCAGTATTCCCGCCGCAAGATGGGTTTTAAGCACGTCCTGTTCGGCGCTGAGAGGATTGATGATGTTCACCCGGTCTTCTTTCGGAAGATTGAGCATGTCCAAATCATTGTTGCCGACGAAGCTGTAATTGATGGCTTCGTTCATGCCAAGACCCGCAAGGAAATGTTTAGCGCGCATGATGAAATGGTGCTGTCCTTCGGTTTTTCCGCAGTGTTCCAACGTATGGGAAAGTTTCGGCAATGTTGACGGCATATTGTCTATGCCGTTGAAAATCGCTATTTCTTCAACCAAATCAGCTTCGCGGGTCAAATCATAGCGGCGGCCCGGAGCGTATACGGTCCATTCCTCTTTGCTTGTTTTTTTAATTTTGCAGTCAAGGGCGAGCAGCGTTTTTTCGCAAAAATCTTCGCTTATCGGCATGCCGAGTATAAATTCCGGACGGCTTGGACGGAAAGAAATCCTTGCGGGGGAAAATGGTTTCGGTTCCGCTTTGCAAATGCCTTTGCGCACCGTTCCTTTGGCGTATGTTTGCATGAGATAAGCCGCCTTATCAAGGGCATAAGCCATACCTTCATGGTCGACCCCGCGTTCAAAGCGGTAGCTTGCGTCGGAATTTAAACCCAAGCGGCGTGCGGTACGGCGGATGGAGGCGGGTTTAAACAACGCGCATTCAAGGAACACGTTTTTGCTCGTGCTTGAAATTTCCGTATCAAGTCCGCCCATGACACCGGCTAACGCAATGGCGTTTTCGGCGTCGCAGATAAGACCGTCGCTTTCTTTGAGGGTTCGCTCCTGACCGTCCAAGGTGGTGAATTTTTGTCCTTCCTTTGCGGATTGGATGATGATTTTGCCGCCTTTCAGGGTGTCGGCGTCAAAAGCGTGGAGTGGCTGACCCAATTCCATAAGAATATAGTTCGTCACGTCCACAAGATTGGAAATAGGGCGCAGACCGGCGGCATGCAGACGGTAGCGTATCCAATAGGGGGATTTTTCCGTTGTGCAGTTTTCAAGAACACGTCCGCAATAACAGGGGCAAAAGTCGGGATTTTTGATTTCAATGGCGTATTCGCCGGAGCAGTCGGCGCCGTGTTCCTCAAGCTTAAATTCGGGCGGTGTCAGAGGCAAGCCATATGCGGCGGCAACCAAGCGGGCAATGCCGAGCACGGAAAGACAGTCGGCGCGGTTCGGGGTGATGCTGAGGTCGAGAACTTCGGTATCCATTTCCATGGCTTCCACAAAACTTGAGCCGACTTTGAACGGATTGCCGTGTCTGTCCGTTTCAGGAAGAACCAAAATACCGGAATGGTCGTCGCTCAGTCCCATTTCCCGTTCAGAGCAGATCATGCCATTGGAAGGCACGCCGCGGAGCTTTGCTTTTTTTATTTGAAATCCGCCGGGCATGGTTGAGCCGACAGGGGCGACGACAACAAGCTGTCCTTTCGCCACATTTGGGGCGCCGCAAACAATGGTGACGGGTTCTTCGCCGCCTAAATCAACGGAGCAAACATGCAAATGGTCGGAATCAGGGTGGTCTTCGCAGGTGAGCACGCGTCCGAGCACCATTTCACGGATTTCATGGAACGGATGGACAATTTCTTCAAGTTCCAGTCCGAGCATGGTGAGGCGTTCGCCCAGTTCTTCCGCGCTTCCTGCGTACGGCACAAATTCCCGAAGCCAATTTAAACTCAATAACATACGATATTCCTTATATTAAAAGAGATTATGCCCCCGTGAACTGGGACAAGTATCTCATATCATTTTCAAAGTTAATACGTAAATCAGTAATGCCGTATTTGAGCATGGCAATACGTTCCACACCGAGTCCGAAAGCGAAGCCCGTAATTTCTTTCGGGTCGTAGCCGACAGATTCAAAAACGGCGGGGGCGACCATGCCGGCGCCTAAGATCTCGAGCCAGCCGGTGGTTTTGCAGATACGGCAGGGGGAGCCGTCTGCCAAATGACCTTTGCCTGCGCATTGGGTGCAGCTCATATCCACTTCAACACTCGGTTCGGTGAATGGGAAAAAGCTCGGACGGAAACGCACTTTCGTCTGTTTGCCGAAAACGGTTTGCAAAAATGCTGTCAGTGTGCCGCGCAAATCAGCCATGGTGATATGTTTGTCAACAACCAATCCCTCGATTTGGTGGAACATGGGGGTATGGGTGAGGTCGGAATCGCGGCGGTACACTTTTCCCGGAGCGATAATGGCGAGCGGCGGTTTATTCTTGAGCATGGTACGGACCTGCATGGTCGAAGTATGGGTACGCAGGACCACTTTGTCCTGAATATAGAGTGTGTCCTGCATGTCGCGGGCGGGGTGTTCAGGAGGCATATTCAACGCTTCAAAACAATGAAAATCGGTGTCGACTTCCGGACCAGTGACAATTTGATAACCCATATTTTGAAAAACGGAAGTCACTTCCTCCATGGCGCGGGTGATCGGGTGCAGTGAACCTTGCCACGGTTTTCTGCCGGGGAGTGTCGCATCGAAATTTGCGAGCAAAGCCGCTTCTTTTTCTTGTTCCATGGATATCCTGCGTTCTTCAAGCATGGCGGTCAGTTTGTTTTTCACAGCATTCGCAGCTTGTCCGAAAGCGGGACGTTCTTCAGGGGAAAGTTCCGGCAAGCGTGACATGATTTGAGCCAAATGTCCTTTTCTGCCAAGAAAATTCACCCGCTGCGCCTCAAGCTCCTGCAGGCTGCTTATTGCGGCAAGAGCTTTTTCCAATTCACTTGCAAGGTTGCCAAGTTGACTTTGAATATCCATAGTAAACTCTCATAATATAGGTTTGTTGGAATAAAATAAGAAAAAAAGGAAGAATAAGCAATAGCTTACCCTTCCTAAAACATTGCGTTAAGTGTGGGAGATTAAGCAAGTTTAGCTTTCGCTAATTCCACAAGAGCGGCAAAGTCGGCTTTTTCACGAACAGCTAAATCGGCAAGCATTTTACGGTTGATAACAACACCGGCAAGCTCTAAACCGTGCATGAAACGTGAATAAGAAAGACCGTTTAAACGTGCACCGGCATTGATACGCATAATCCAAAGCTTACGGAAATCACGTTTGCGGAGTTTACGTCCGTGATAGGAATAAACCAATGAGCGTTCAACCGCTTCACGGGCGGTACGGTATAAACGGCTGCGGCCGCCGCGGAAACCTTTTGCTAATTTTAAATATTTCTTGTGTCTGCGATGACTAGCAAGACCTCTCTTTACACGCATGGAATACCTCCAAAATCAACTTCACGAGGCGGAGATCGGTAAAAGCCAGTGAAGTGTTAAATATGTTACAATTAATTCAATAAGAAACGCCAGATTATGCGTAAGGCATAAGACGGCGCAAAGCTTTTTCGTTTGTTTTGTCAACAATTGCGCTTTGAC
>DONZ01000051.1 GCA_003512875.1 Desulfovibrio sp.
CGTCACCGCCGTTGCGGAACAGCCAATGCCGGTGACAAGCGTCATGAGCGGGTCCCCGCCTTGCACATAGGCAAAGCGCGTTCCGTCCGTAATCATATCCACTTCACCGCTGACGCTTACAACAGCCTGAAAATTCTGAGCGAGGCGTTTCGCCTGTTCTTTAACTTCAAGACTGCCTTTCGTACTGTCCACCCCTTTGTTTTCCCCAAGTTCGCCGGCAAGAGCCATGATCTCCGAACCGTTTCCCCGCACTATGCAGGGCTTTACAGTCCGCAAAATGGAAAGGGCGGTTTCCGTACGCAAACGGGAAGCCCCCGCCCCGACAGGGTCGAGCACCACGGGTTTTTTATATTTATTGGCAAAATCACCCGCCACATTCATGGAAGCGATAACATGCTTATCCAATGTTCCGATATTGAGCACCAATGCATTGATGATTCTGACCAAATCTTCCAATTCTTCCTGAGCGTGCGCCATAAGCGGAGAAGCCCCCGCAGCCAAAAGCACATTGGCATTGACCTGCATGACAACCAAATTGGTTATGCATTGCACCAAAGGACTTTTTTGACGCATCGCCTGCAGCGTTTCCAAAACGGCTTTTTGCATAATTCCCTCTCATTTTCGCAGAAGCAAAACATCTTGCAGCGCACGCTTAGGAACCATGTTGCAGCCCCTTTCATCGTGATAATACTGTGTTTTTCCGTCTTCCTTCACTGTGGTTATTTCACGGTTTTGATTTGGTTTTCCCAAAAGCATCAATAAATCAGGAATAAGTTTCGCCCCTGAGTCTTCATCATAAAAAGAAACACCTTCTTTTTGCAGAATATCCGCAACAACCTCTTTTTTAAACGCTCCCACCATACAGGCGGCATATCCTTTTTCAGCAGCCCCAAGCTGAATGGTCTGGGCGGCAATGCCGATATCCATAATACCGAACTGCGTTTTTTCCTGCGGCGCAAGCAAGACAATGAACGCCACGGGAGAATCGGTTCCCCGCTGCGGCTTTTGCTCGGGAGGCAAAGCCCCGCCAAGCACAAAAGACTCTTCTATTTTGGTACGGAGGCTTTTATCCTGCACAATCACATAACGGATGATTTGCGCATTGCGGGCGGAAGAAGTAATGCGCGCCGTATCGACAAGGTCAATTAAAATTTCAGAGGGAATTTCCTCCTGACAAAAACGCCGGCAAGTCCTTGCTTGCATAACCAACTCTTTCAATTCCATACTTACTCCTTAAACGGTTATCGCACCATTCCACAATAAAAATTCCACACATTTCGCAACAGGCAAACCTATGACAGTATCCAAGCAGCCATGCACGGAAGAAGACAAAAAACTTCCCGTACCGCTTATGCCGTATGCGCCGGCTTTATCAAACCCCTCGCCGGTTTTCGCATATGCTTCCAAAACGGCGTCCGCCCACGGCGCAAACGTCACCTCCGTCTTATCGGAAAAAACACAGCATGTCTTATCCGCCATATCGGTAAAAGCGACGGCGGTTATCACCGCATGGGTTTTTCCTTTCAGCTTTTTGAGCATGGCAAAGGCTTCTTGTTCCGACCTTGGCTTTCCCAAGATTTCTCCCGCCATGCAAACTATGGTGTCGGCAGTGATAATGGAAATATTTTTACTTTCTTCTGTCAAATGAGAGAATGAAAACGTTTCAAAAGGAAACGATAAGGGCTGTTCTGCGCAAGTTTTTTCAAAAACAGCGGAAATCGTATGCCCCTCTTCCAAAACCCCCAAATAAGACAAAGCGCCGTAAGCTTTTGACCGCACCATTCTTTTCACGTATTCTTCAGGCTTTTCATTTCCGCAAGGACGTTCTTCCCGGTCATGAACCCCCAACACGCCCCGTTTCGGGATGGAATATTCCCGTTCTTCATACAATTCATTTTTCTGTATGTTCAGCACCTGAAATTCCATGCCCAAATTTTTAAAAAATTGCTGCCTCCTTGGCGAACCGGAAGCAACAATGATTTTTTTCCTTGTTTGAAACATGTTATTGAACAGGTTCCTGCGTCACATCTTCAGGATTGATGTCGACAACGCGTCCTTGCAGCCAAAAAATCATATCGACTTCATCGCCGGCTTTCGGAACATATCCTTTTTGGCATGCTTTTGCAGGCACAAACATCAAAATACGGATATTTTCCTTATCTCCGAAAGTGGATACGAAACGGTAGATTTTTTCACCGCCTTTCGGTCCGAAAACAAATTCCTCCACTTCTTCGACAACGACACGCGCCTGATATTCGGAAGCGGTATCTGTCGGAGCGAGCAAACGTTTTCCTTGTATGTCGACTTTCAACGCCGGAACATCCAAACGGGTTTTGTCAGGATTTTCTTTCAGCCATTTTTCGGCATGGACTTCATAATAAGGACCGCTTGTGACAGTGATTTCGTCAAGCAAAGCGCGGCGCAAGCCAAGGCAAAGCCCGGACAGATAAAAGGTCTGTTCAATGCCTTCGGTCAAATCGATTTTATGGTCACGGAAGAAGAGAGGATCGTAAAACCAAAGAATTTGCTCGGATTCTCCCGCAAAACAGCCGACTTCCCCTTCCAGTCCGTTTTTCCACGCATAGGTCGTTTCAATACGCAGCGTATTCGGATATCCCTCCATAAAAGGAAAAATGGCTTTAGGCTCAAGCTTTCCCTCCGCTTCGCCGCCGACGATGATGCCTGCCCGCAAAAGCGGTTCCTTAGGCCAGGCCATTACAAAATTTTCCTGATTTCCGTCTTTGGCATGCCAAATGGGGCGGGTTCCCCCTTCATCAACGACGACTTTCATCACATAAGGCAATTCTTTCAAGTTATTTACAAGAACACTCCAAGGTTTCACCAAAAGTTCTTCATGTTTCATTCTTTATCCTCGCATAGAAAACTACATAAACTATGATATATTCATAACAGATTTTTTTTATAAGGTCCATATGCAAAAAAATGCAGCGCCGTATAAAAAATTTTACAATAAAAAAGTATTATATCAATAGATTACAATTTTTTTAAACAATTCTTGCAAAACCATGTTTCTTTATGGTATGCTTCACGGATAGGGAAATACGAATGATTATGAACGATATGGAAGAAGAAACGCAATCTTTAGGATACGCTCCGCTCAAAATTGAAGAGCTTTCACAAAATTTACAAGAAGCTTGCTTCAGTGCAAACTGGAAAACCCTCATGCCCGTCCAAGCGCATAGCCTTCCTTATACTTTGAAAGGCTATGATGTCATGGTGCAGTCCCAAACCGGCAGCGGAAAAACAGGAGCTTTCCTTCTTCCGTGCCTAAAAAACATCGATGCGGAAAAAAATGTCTGCCAAGCGCTCATTCTTGTTCCGACAAGGGAACTTGCCCAGCAAGTGGAACATGAAGCGAAAATCCTTTTCCGCGGTACGCTTTCCTGCCTCTGCCTTTACGGGGGAACAAAATACTCAAAGCAGCTGCAAGCCCTGCAAAACGGCGTCCAAGTCGTTATCGGAACTCCGGGTCGGGTGCTTGACCATTTACTGCGCCGTTCCTTAAATCTTTCCCAACTGAAAACGCTTGTTTTCGATGAGGCGGACCGCATGCTTTCCGTTGGCTTTTATCAGGACATGCAGGAAATCAGACGTTTCGTTCCGTCCCAAAACGTGCAGGTCGCGCTTTTTTCCGCAACCTATCCTCCCGATGTTCTCAATATTTCCAAAAGTTTTCTGCATGAGCCCAAAATAATCAGCCTCTCGCAAGGTGAAGTGCATGTTGCCAAAACCTCTCATTATTTTTGCGAATGCAGCCCCATGGATAAAGACAGATGCCTCACCCGCATCCTTGAAAAAGAAAATCCCAGCCAAGCGATTATTTTCTGCAACACCAAGAACAATGTGCATTACATTGCGGGAGTTTTGCAGGGTTTTGGCTATAACGCTTCAGAATTTTCCGCGGATTTGCCCCAAAACAAACGTGAACAAGTTTTGGAAAAATTACGCAGCGGTTCGCTGCAATATTTGGTTGCGACGGATGTTGCGTCACGCGGTATCGATATTCCCCACCTTTCCCATGTTTTTTTATACGAAGTCCCGGAAGACAGGGAAGCCTATATCCACAGGGCAGGACGCACGGGACGAGCGGGAGCCGCAGGCACTGTCATTTCCCTTGTGGATATTATGGAAAAGCTTGAATTGGAACGGCTTGCAAAATTTTATAAAATAGATATGCTGCCTTATCCCGACCCGAGCAATGAAGAAATCGCCCAGCTTGTCAGCGAAAGAATGGCTAACCATCTCAACAAACTGCGGCGCGGCAGAACAGGATTGGAACTGGAAAGGGCGAAACGCTTCATCCCCTTACTCAAAGACCTTGCGCATGATTTTGATGATATTGAAAACATTCAACTTTTAACCATGCTTTTTGACAAGGAATATCAGCAAAGCTTATCGGATAAAAGAGAAGAAAAACCAGTAATTCAAAATACGAAAAGAAAATTTTATAAGAGAAATAAAAAAGAAACGACACGCACCAAGGGTTGATTATGAGTGATGCAAATTCTGATTTCCTTATGGAACAATATCAAGATGTTGCCAATAATTTCACGGCGCTTTTATCTGATTTTGATTATGCCGATGAAATGGAATTATTGAACATCAGCCGGTTGAATTTTGTTTTAAGAAAAAATCTGTCACAAGAATTTGAAGTGTTGTATATCGCATTATGGTATAATTGCCTCAAAACTTCGTTTCCGGAAACCTATGAAGCGATTTTTCAGCAATTTCTCAAATATAATCTCCCGCAGAAATACAAGAGCGCGAAACTCCAAGAAATAACGACAAGAATCCAAATGTATATCGAGTTAATGGGAAACAATGCGAGCACGGATTTGACTCCTATTTCCCACCATCTCCTTTCTTTTTTAAAGTTCGACGAAGCGAGCCAGCGCACCTATGAAATGAAAATCACGCTTCACCTCAGAAAAGTTTACACCTATCTTTTCGAAAGACTCATTTAAAGGAAATTTTATGCCGCAATACGGTGATTTAACCTATCTTGTTTCAGTAAAAGGCAAAAAAAAACTGCTTAGAATCAAAGAAAATGAAGATTGGCAAACACAGCACGGGCTTGTCCGCATGGAAGATATTGTCAATACCCCTTTCGGCGGAGAAGTAAAAAGCTCGCTCGGCGTGCCTTTCCGCGTTGAAAGGGTGGAACTTTTCGATTTGATTATGGGAATAAAGCGCCAAACCCAAATCATGTATCCAAAAGACATGGGACTTATTTGCATGAAACTCGGGGTCGGAAACGGACGGACCATTTTGGAAGCCGGTTCCGGTTCTGGCGGACTTTCCATTGCCCTTTCCTGGTTCAGCGGCGAAAAAGGAACTGTGCACAGTTTTGAAGCGCGTGAGGAATTTCATAAACTTGCCAAAAAAAACGTGGCATGGGCGGGTGTCGGTCACAATGTGCATTTCCACCACAGGGATATTGCCGACGGTTTCGGTATCGACGATCCTGAAATTTTAAACGGAAAAAAAGCTGACGCGCTCTTTTTGGATGTCCGTACGCCTTGGGATTATTTGGATCAGGCTTTAAAAGCCCTTGTCGATGGCGCGCCCATCGCCTTTTTACTCCCTTGCGTCGATCAAGTTTCAACCCTGCTTCTCGCTCTTGAAAAGGGTCCTTTTGAGAATGCGGAAGTTCTTGAAATTTTGGTGCGTCCGTGGAAAGCTGTTCCGGACAGGCTGCGTCCTGCGGACAGGATGTGCGCCCACACATGTTTTTTGGTTTTCACAAAACACCAGCAAAAAAGCCCTGAGTGGGATAAGCATATCAAACTCGGAACCCGTGAACGCAAACAATATGCGGCAAAAATGAAACGGTTGGGGCTTGATGCCGAAGAAGAGCAGGATTTCGACGAAAACGGCATTCAAGAGGAATAAACCTTTTTTCAAAAATGAAGATACCGGTCTAGACCCTGATTTTTTACAGCACAATGAACATAACATTGCAAAATATATCAAAAGCCTATGGCGGCAAAGACATTTTAGTTGATTTTTCCTTGGATGTCGTTGACGGCATGCGCCTTTGCGTTTGCGGTCCGAACGGAAGCGGCAAATCCACGCTCATACGCATCATGGCTAACGCTTCTCCTCCGGATGCGGGACGTGTCATTACTCCCAAAAATTGCCGTATCGGCTATGTGGAGCAAATCATTGAAGAAAGTGAACTCGATTCCGAACTGTTGGCTTGGGTGCAGTCCGCCTTGCCCGACTGGGGCGATTTTTGGCAGGAATGGGATAAAGCCCATAAGGAAAACGATGAGCAGATGCTGAACCGCCTTATGGCGAAACAACACGAATTGGAAATCCAATACGGCTATAATCCCGAACAAAAAGCCCAAACCGTCCTTTCCGGCTTAGGTTTCGATAAAAGCAAATGGACGCTCAGCTTGCGCAAACTTTCCGGCGGCTGGCGTGAAAGGGCGAAGCTCGCCCGTGTCCTTGTAGCCGGCGCGGATGTGCTTTTGCTTGACGAACCGACAAACCACCTGGATTTGGACGCAGTCGAATGGCTTGAAGAATTTTTGCTGTCTTTCAAAGGCTCTCTTATTTTTGTCGCCCACGACAGGGTCTTCATGGACCATATCAGTTCACATATTCTCTATCTGGGCGCGTCAAAACCTATTTTGCGCAAAGCGACATTTTCCCAGTTTCTTGAAATGCAAGAGGAAATCGAAGCACAAAAGGAAAGGGAAGCAAAAAAACTGGCTGAAGATTTAAACCATAAAATGGAATTCATCCGCCGTTTTAAAGCCAAAGCAACAAAAGCGAGACAAGCCGCTTCCCGCCAAAAGCAAGCGAAACGTCTTGAAAAGGAAATGGAAAATTACAAGCCGGAGCCCAAAAGACGCGAACTTTCTTTTAAATGGCCGGAAGCCTCCAAAAGTGAAAAAATCGTTCTTTCTGTCGCTGATTTGTATTTTGAATTTCCTGACGGAGTGAGCCTGTGGAATAAACTCACGTTCACCCTGTTCCGCGGGCAGCGCATCGGGCTTGTCGGGCATAATGGCTGCGGAAAATCAACATTATTGAAAATCTTGGCAGGCAAATTGGCAAAAACAAGCGGACAAATCCAAATGGGCTCGCTGACGAAACCCGGCTATTACAGCCAACAGCAAACAGAAACCCTTGAATTGAAAGGCACTGTTCTTGGCGAGATGAGGCGGCTTTCCGACCCCCGCACCACGGAAGAGGAGTTGATGAGCGTGCTGGGTCTGTTCCTTTTAGGGCAAAATTATTTCGACAGACAAATTTCCGCCCTTTCAGGCGGGGAAAGAAGCAGGCTCGCTTTGGCTGTCTTATTTTTAGCCCGCTGCAATTTCCTCATTTTGGACGAACCGACCAACCACCTTGATTTGGAAAGCCGCGAAGCCTTGGCGGAAGCCTTGGAAAGTTTCGACGGAACAGTCCTTCTTGTCGCCCACGACAGGCATTTACTCTCAACCTGCGTCGATGAAATATGGGAAGTCACAAAGAACGGTTTTGTCATTTATGAAAACGGCTTTGAAGAATATGAAGAAAACCGCCAAAAAGAAAAGCAAAAAGCAAAAATTCATGCCATAGCCCAAAATCAAGCGCAGCAACCCGTCATAAAAACAAATCTCTCCCGCGAAGAACAAAAACGCATTAAACGTGAACAGGCGGAACAGCGTAACACCCTTTCACGGGAATTGAAACCTCTGCAGGAAGAATATGAAAAACTTGAAAGGCAAATGGAAACAACCCTTGAAAAGCAGACGGAAATAGAAGAACTGCTCGCCACGCAGGAAGTATACGAAGACGGGCAGCGCGCAAGCCGGCTTTTAAAAGATTTTCATGCCATTCAAATCCAAGCGGAACAAGAATTGGAAACGTTGAGCGCGCTTGAAAAAAAGATCAATGCCTTAAAAGAAACGTTCCAAACCCTTTCGGAAAATTAGCCGCACGTCACGGCTCTTGCCCGACCATGAAAATAACTCCCTCCCTTGCAGTTCCTTCCTATGTCATTCCCGCTTCAACAAAGGAAAACATCCTTTTTTTGCAGGACAAGACAAAAGAAATTTCCTTGCTTTGTTTTGAACCGTCTCTCCCCGTATTGGAGGATTTGTCCTCTTTTCAAGGTTCCTGGCACCTGCACCTGCCCTATTCCGTTCCCCATGATTTTTATCATTCACCCGAAAAATACATGCAAACCGCTCCCGCTTATTCGGCTCAAACGCTTTGGAACAACGCGTGGCAACACGCCGGCACCTTGCAAGATATGGAAATTTTTGCCAAAAGCTGCATAAAAATCGCATTGCACTGCCAAAAACTCAATCCAAAATACTATGTTCTGCATTTGCCCGACAGCCAAGAAAAAAACGCCGCCTCTTTTTTGGAATATTTTCTTCGGCAATGGCAAAAAGAACTTCCTCTTGAATTGTTATGTCTGGAAAATGTTAAAAACGCTTCCTATTTCGATTATGAAAAAATCATCCTTTCCTCTTCCTGTTCCCTTTGCTTCGACCTTGCCCACGCCCTAACCTACAAACAGGAAAACTGTCTGGAACAAAAAAAATTCATGGAAAAAGTCAAAATAGTTCATTGGTCCGCCCCTTTTGAAGAAAATACCCAACAATATGGCAAAGATAAACATTTAAACCTAAATCACTTGAAAAAACATGCAAGCTATTGTATAAAAACCTTAAAAAGCGTACCGCAAAACACAACCCATGTTTTGGAACTGTTTTCCTGGGAAGAAATTGAAAAATCCAAACAATTCCTTTTCCAGCTTTTTGACCGATGTTTTTAAGTTAAGGCGAAGAAATTATGGCGTATTTCCGTTTGCTCAATACACAGCTGACAAGCATCAACACCTTGCTTGCCAAAAGTGACAATTGGCTCATCCTTATCAATGCAGATCCCGATGCGATGGCCAGCGCCTTGGCGTTGCAGCGCCTTATAGGCAAAAAAGTCAAAAGCGTCCATATTGCAAGAATTAACGCAATCACCCGTCCTGACAATTTGGCGATGATAAAAAAACTGCATATCCATATGCGCAGCTGGGAACCGGGCATGCAAAAAAAATATCAAAAATTCGCCATTGTCGA
>DONZ01000178.1 GCA_003512875.1 Desulfovibrio sp.
TTCCAGACGCAAAATCGATATTGAATTGGGAATAGAGTCCCTTACCCCTATTTTTTCCATATACGACCGTATCAAAGCTTGGAAAGAAATTTCCGGCAGAGAAATTCAATTCAGAATGCTTGATATTGCTCAAAATTACGAGGCGTTGCTTCAACTTTTTATGGAGTATCGGCCTGATACGGTAATTCATTTCGCGGAACAGCGTTCAGCCCCTTATTCAATGAAAAATCCCGAAACAAAACGGTATACTGTGAATAACAATATCGCCGCCACGCACAATATCTTGGTCGCCATCACAAGTTCAGGTTTGAA
This sequence comes from Desulfovibrio sp., assembly GCA_003512875.1. Classification (GTDB taxonomy): domain Bacteria; phylum Desulfobacterota; class Desulfovibrionia; order Desulfovibrionales; family Desulfovibrionaceae; genus Taurinivorans; species Taurinivorans muris. Next base: position 313 of record DONZ01000178.1, read on the forward strand.
TATCCATCTCATCCACCTTGGAACAATGGGGGTATACGGGTATACCTCGCATGGTATGGTTATTCCGGAAGGGTATCTTCCTGTTGAAATTCAAGCGGGCGATACGAAGCTGAAACAAGAAATCCTTTATCCTGCCAATCCCGGCAGTGTCTATCACATGACAAAGACGCTGGATCAGCTTTTATTTTATTATTATGCGAAAAATGACAAATTGCGCATTACTGATTTGCATCAAGGTGTTGTTTGGGGAACGCAAACAAAAGAAACCGTTTTAAGTGAGCAGCTGATCAACAGATTTGATTATGACGGAGACTACGGCACGGTTCTGAACAGATTTTTATTGCAGGCGGTTTTGAAATATCCTCTGTCCGTGCATGGAACAGGCGGTCAGACAAGAGGGTTCATTCATATTCAGGATACCGTGAAATGTTTGCAGCTTTCTGTTGAAAATCCTCCTCAAAACGGGGAAAGGGTTTGTATCAGAAATCAAATCACGGAAACCCATAGGGTGCGTGATTTGGCTCAGATAGTCAGCAAACTGACCGGTGCTGAAATTGCTTATATTCCCAATCCGCGAAACGAAGACAAGGAAAATGATTTGGATGTTTCCAACGCCTGTTTCTTGGAGCTTGGCTTGAACCCGCATAAACTTGAAACCTCTTTGCTTACGGAAATAAAAGAAATTGCGGAAAAATACAAGGATAGGTGCGATATCGGTAAAATTCCCTGCCACTCCTACTGGAACAAAGAAATTGAAAAGAAAATACTGAACTGAAAAAAGGGCGTTACCGCCCTTTTTGGTTTTTGATACCGTTAAAAATTTGCCGCAGCATTTTATGCCGGTCTGAAAATGGCGAACTGATTTTCAACTATGCATGGTTTCATATGGCATTATTCTGCCCCCGCTTTTTGGAAGCAAGTCCCATGCTTTGGTAAATGGCGTCCATATCAACATTTTTTCTGATTACGTCAGCCAGTTTGTTGAGCGATGTTTCCAACGTGTAAGGCGTATAGTCGGAAACGGGGTTTAGTCCTTTAAAAGCACGGACATGATTAATGAAATTCAGACGGAAAACATCATTGTCAAAAAGTCCATGGATATAGGTCGCCCAAACGTTTTCACACGTATAACCATAAATGTTTTGTTCGCTGTCAAGAAAATATCCCTGAATTTGTTTTGTCGTGCCGGGCAGTTCTTCGCTTTTTCCATGGTGGATTTCGTAACCGCAGACGGAGCCTTCCAAGGGACATCTAACATTTTCCACGAGCGTCAATTGTTTTTCCTTATGGAAGGTGGAACTGAGGGGTAAAAGATTGAAGCCTTCCGTCCGTTCTTTTTCCGTTTCTATATGTTCCGGGTCCAAAATTTCCTTGCCGAGCATTTGCAGTCCTCCGCAAATTCCAAGGATGAAAGCGCTTTTTGCCAATTCGAGAATTTTGTCAAATAAGCCGTTTCGTTTCAATTCTTCCAAATCGGCTGCGACGCTTTTTGAACCGCCTAATATGATGAGGTCCGGGGAACCTATGCCGTGTACGGAGTATACCGGACGGACAAGGCAGTGTTTTTCTAAGGCAAGCGGTTCAAAATCCGTGTGATTGGAAATTTTTCCGAACATGATAAGAGCAATATCGAGCTTTCTGTTTTTATCAGCATAATCGGGAATTTTCTCTTGGACGATTTTTGGGGCGTTCCATAAAGCACCTGCCATATCTTCTTCAGGAAGTGCGATGTCTTTAATAAATGGAATGACGCCGAGAACTTTTTTGCCGGTGATGTTTCCCAAATACTCATGGGCGGGGGCTAAAAGGGAGCTGTCCCCTCGAAAACGGTTCACAAGGAAACCGGTGAAAAGTTTTTCCTCTTGCGCAGTGAACGTTTGCCATGTTCCGAGAAAGGAGGCATAAACGCCCCCTCTGTCGATATCGCCAACAAGAAGTGTTGAAGCCTGTGCATATTCCGCCATTTTGAGATTGACAATATCATGTTCTTTGAGGTTGATTTCCGCAGGGCTTCCGGCACCTTCCAACACCATGATATCCGCTTCTTCCGCCAGTTCGTCATAGGCTTTTGCCGCAATTTCCCACAGTTCCGATTTTTTTTCGTAATAATCGCGGGCGAGGGCGGTGCCGATTGGTTTGCCGAGCGCAATAATCTGCGAGCCCATATCAGTTTGCGGTTTTAATAAAATGGGGTTCATTTTGCTGTCAGGTTCCGCATTGCAGGCTTTTGCCTGCACTATTTGCGCTCTGCCCATTTCTTCGCCTTTAACCGTAACTCCGGAATTAAGTGACATGTTTTGGGCTTTGAAAGGGCGGACGGTGTAGCCGTCTTGTGTGAAAATACGGCAAAATCCTGCTGTCAATACACTTTTTCCCGCATTTGAGGACGTTCCCAAAAGCATGAGGCTCGGTTTTTTCTTTTTTTCCCGAATGGGGCTGTTGTGCAAAATATTGGCAATCGCATTGCATAATTTGGTATGTTCAGCAGGAAAACGAACCGCGGCACGGTAACAATTCTTATTTTCCAATCCTAAATAATTCGCACAGTTACGAATGGAAATATGATGT
>DONZ01000055.1 GCA_003512875.1 Desulfovibrio sp.
CTGAAAGAAGTTCAAAACAATGTTAAGCCCCACAAGGCGAAAGCCGTTGTCGTGGATAACAAAACAGGCAAAATCATAAAAGTTTTCAAAGAAAATGAAAACGCGGACATGTATACGAAAAACGCAAATTACAAACAAGTAAACCTCGGAACAAACGTCATGCTTCCGGGCTTCATCGACCCGCACGGGCACTTCCCCTCCGCATCCAGTTACAGCGGTATCAACTTGGCGCCGTCTCCCATCGGCGATGTTGACACCATAGAAGAAGTGCAGGCGCGTCTGCTTGAAAAAATCACGGAACGCGACTATGCAGGAAAAGGCATTAATTACGTAACCGCTTCCGACTATGACGACACATTGTTAGACGTTCAAAGGCACCCTTTGCATGAAGAACTCAACAAAGGCGAATTAGCCAAGTATATAATCAGGGCTTCCCACATTTCCGGTCACCTTATTTCAGTCAATACTGCAGCATTAAAACGTTTCTTTGACTCATCCTATTACAACAGCGATACATTTAAAAAGGCTATCCAATTAGATCCAGCCGACCAAGTGACAGCCGCCAAATTAATCAATAAAAACGGCAATGTGTTTTATCAAATCACCTACACTCCAAGCGGAGGCAGTTCCACGACAAAAGAACTGCCGGGTATCATAATGCGGGCGGATGCGGCACAGACATTGGCTACCGGACCCGATACCGTTGACACATATTTAAAATGCATGACAGGTACTTTCGTTGAAGCGGCGATGAGCTATGTGGCACAGCTTCCGGCGGATAAGGCATACGCACCGAAACAGGCTGAAATAATGGCGATGGCGTCAAAAGAATACGCTTCCCGCGGCGTGACAACCTCCATGCAGGGCGCCGCAGTTCTTCCCCAAGCCCTTCCGAATGCGCAGCAAGGTCTTTTGAACAACAAGCTGAAAATCAGAACCATTATCCAGCCGATGGTTTATAACGCGCTGGATCCTGAAATCAATCAAACAAGCTTGATGAACCATTTTGCTCTTGCATGGGAAAATATGATTTATGACAAATCCAAACCTGACGAACAACGCTCCATCGGCAACCCAAGCGTCAAATCTCCAAAAGCGGGTGACGATATTTCCGCATGGAATGGTGATATGAAGAACGCAGGTCCCGGTGAACTCGCCGCCCCAACAACATTAGCCAATCAAATTTACCAAAAGCAATTAAATAAAGAACTTCCTTTGGACAGGATTTTCCTCGGTTCTTGGAAAATGGTTTATGACGGCTCCAACCAAGGGTATACCGGTTTCTTCGGACAAAAGGGATATTATCAGCTTCCCGACGGAAACGTGACCTATTTCCCTGTCGGCAGAACAACCAATCCTGACGGTTCCGTCACAATCAACAATCTTGGCATGGAATCCATAAACGACCCCAAAAACTTCGTCGAAGCCGGCAAACACTACGGAAACGAAGGTTGCTTCTTTATCAACAAAGCGCAGGATGTTTTCAAACTCGGCGAAATCACCTATAAGCGTTACCATGAAAAGGGACAAAGCATTCACTGCCATATGAACGGCAGCCGCGCAAGCAGCGACGGCGTGACGTTCATTGAAAAAGCCATAGCCAGCACCCCCGGTGTCAAAGACGCCCGCCACACCGTCATCCACGCCCAAATGCAGGAATTGGTCGAAACACAACGTCTTTTGGGCAACTATGACCAATATCCTCTGAACAACCCTGCGAAACTGCAGGATATTTGCACCGTATGGCAAGGCACAGCAGGAATGACATGGGAGAAAGCGGTACAGCAGGACTCAACGGAATATGGCGGTTACAACCCTGAAGAAGGGCGTTATAAGAAAGAGTTCTCCGAAGAAGCTAAGCAGCTTCGCAAAGACCTTGGAAACGGTCAATTGATGAAAGAACAAAACTTCATCAGCTCCTACTTCGTTGACCATACTTACTACTGGGGACAGCGCCACAGAGATATTTTCATGGGTCCCGGAAGCGCATACAACATGAGCCCTTTGGGCTGGGCTGTACAGCTCGGACACCGCTGGACCATTCATAACGACACCCCGGTAACACCGCAAAACCCATTGAAATCAATCACCATTGCAACAACACGCCTCTCTTCCGGCTATACCGCCGGCGGTGTGAAAGGTCCGCAGGAACCGATTTACCACCAAGGCGCGGGCAAGGACATCACAGCAACAAAGAAATTCTACCCGACCAAGATTGATGAGCTGAACAAAGGCGAACAACGCGACTATGTGTATTTCGACCAACGTATCACGGTATTGCAGGCATTGCACGCATTAACCGTGAACTCCGCTTGGGAAACCAAACAGCTTGAAAACAAGCTCGGTCAAATCAGGGAAGGCTTCTATGCCGACTTCGTCATTCTCGCCCAAGACCCCTTCCAGCTTGAAAAGCAAGGCGAAGCAGGATTATTGCAAATTGCCGATATTCCGGATGTAGCAACAATAGTCGGCGGTGAAACCGTATTCGGCGTATTGCCCGGAACAGAAGCCGGTAACTTTGTTTCCAACCTTGAATCCAGCTTCTTCAACCAATCCGCTCTTACCAACATAAGTGAAAATCCGGATACGTTCCCGAACGCCTCCTATATTCCGGAAAATACTCTCATGGAAGCCGCAAAGAACTACGGCAAGGCATATCTCGGCAGTGTCCAGTTCCATGCCGATATTGATACAACCAACAGCAACACGGCAGTATTATCCGCGCAAATCATGGGTAACGGCGACCCGGTTGAAACGGTCCGGCTCCATAAGTACATCAACAACGCCGACATCAGACCGTTCACCTTTACCGGCTCCGTCAATGCGGACGACATAGACAGCCACGCGGGACAATACTGGATCACCGACAGAACCCTTGAAAAGCCGCTTGCGGCAGGCAGTGTTCTTGAAGTGGGCAAGGCATACTATATCCACTTCGCCATTGAAAACGATACCGAGTTCGACCTTGACAAGGATCCCGCAAAGGTACAGGACCCTGTCATCGTAACGGCGGATTCATTCCCTAAGGTTCCCACCGCTCCTTATGCCGGACATGGCGGAGGCGGGGGCTGCACCATAGGCACGGCAGCCCAATACGACTTGGCTCTTGTCATCTTGGCGGCACTCGGTCTTTTGGCGATACGTATTTACAGAAAGCGTGACAACGCATAATCAACCCTATGACGCTTCGGGCTTTTCTCTGGGGGAAAGCCCGAAGTTTTCACGGAAAAACAAATAAAAGGAAAATATTCACAAAACTATCCGGTTTTACATACATCCATATATAAAAAATGAACAATCACGAAATATCGGTCCATAAACCGAAAAAAGGAGAAAACACCATGCCGGTTAACTTCCGGCAAGCAAAACTATGATTTTTTATTTATAAAATTCAAATAATTACGCAGCATTAAAAGCATGCTTCGCAATGTTTGCCATATCCTGCCATATTTTTTTCAAAATTATGCGTTGACTATATATATATATATAGGTTATTGCTATTCCTAATCATATATAAAATTATGATTGTAAAGAGGCAGATATCAATAGCACGCGCTATTGTTTTTGAAAATTTTCATTATTAATGATTATTTTCACAACCCCTTTCACAGGAGTAGCTTTATGGCAAACCTAGGAAAAAAAGTCCTGGTGTACGGTTTGTGTTCCATGTTGGCGTCACCTTTCATGGTGCTTCCGAGACAAGCCTACGCCAACACGCAGAACTTAACCGTTTACAGCGGCGGAACTATCTATACCATGACGGAAAGTCTGAAAGAAGTTCAAAACAATG
>DONZ01000242.1 GCA_003512875.1 Desulfovibrio sp.
AACCGGTCGTGCCGGAAGTATACTGCATGTTTGCCGTATCATAAGGGCTGAGGCTGTTCTGCCTTTCCTGAAATTCTTCTTCCGTGACGGATTTTGCAAGTTCCCGTATTTCAGGCACGCTGTACATGCCGTTTTGCTTTTCTTCCCCGAAAAAAATAACGCGTTTGAGGTGGGGGAGTTGTTCGCTTTGTATATTTTCTTTGTTTTGCGTTTTGACTTCCGGAGCGATTTGGCTGAATGTGGCGAAAAAATTATGCTCGCGGTAACTTTCCGCAAGGCAGATGTTTTCACATTCGGATTGCTTGAGCTGATATAATAATTCGCTGCTGCGGTAATTCGTGTTGACAGTGATGAGAATGGCGCCGATTTTTGCGGACGCGAACAAGAAAGTAATCCAATGGGGGACATTGGGCGACCAAACGGCTATTTTTTCGCCTTTTTGAATGCCGATGGCGATTAAGCCTTTCGCAATGGTATCCACTTCTTCTTGGAGTTCTTTCCATGTTAAACGAAGTTCCGACTCAGTAAAAACAAAAGCTGTTTTATGAGGATAACGGTCGACAGCATGGTCTAAAATCTGTCCGAGTGTTTTTTCGATGAGTTTAAATTCTGACATAGAAATCCAAAAAGAAAATTTAATAAAGTATACGGAAATAAAAGAAACTTTGCAAGATTTTAGTTGTTCAATAATTTAAATATGGAAAAAAGTGCGATTACAACATGTTAAGAGAATGCAGAATATAAAAAGAAAAAGAAAGGAAGTGTTGCATGTAAAAGAAAATTTTCTTGCTCGGAAAGGAAAGAAAAAATTCTTTATTTAAAAAAAAGGAAAAAATTTCAAGTAGAATGGAAAGGAAAAATTTGTTTAATGAGGAGGAAACATTCCTCCTCATTAAACAGAAGATTATTTTAAGAAGCGTCCGGCAATGGTTGCGGCGGCTTTTCTGCCTGCACCCATTGCAAGAATGACGGTTGCGGCACCGGTTACGATGTCGCCGCCCGCAAAAACATTTTTTACCGAAGTTTCACCGGTTTCTTCATCGGTCACGATATAGCCTTTTCTGTTCAGTTCAAGTTCGGGCGTGTTGTTGATGAAGAGAGGGTTCGGACGTGTTCCGAGGGCGACAATGGCAAGGTCCGTCTTCATTTCGAAGTTTGAATTCGGTACCGGCACTGGGCTTCTTCTGCCGCTTGCGTCAGGTTCGCCAAGCTCCATTTTTTGCAGCGTTACGGAAACAAGTTTGCCGTTTTCATTGCCTTTGAATTCAAGAGGAGCGGAAAGTTCGAGAAGTTCGACGCCCTCTTCAAAAGCATGTTCAATTTCTTCCGAACGGGCGGGCATTTCGTTTCTGCTGCGGCGGTATACGATATGAACGGTTTCGGCTCCCATGCGTTTTGCCGTGCGTGCTGCGTCCATTGCAACGTTGCCGGCTCCGAAAACCGTGACGTTTTTGCCTGAATAGGAAGGGGTGTCATAGTTCGGAAAGTCGTAAGCGCGCCCGAGGTTCGTACGGGTCAGATATTCGTTGGCGGAGAATACGCCGATAAGGTTTTCCCCCGGGATATTCAAGAAGAGAGGCAAGCCTGCGCCGACGCCGACAAAAATGGCTTGATAGCCTTTTTTGAAGAGGCTGTCCAAAGTTACCGCGGTGCCGCCGACAAAGCTTGTTTTTATTTCAACGCCCAAGTCCTGCAATGCCTGCAATTCTTGACGGACAATGTTTTTGGGCAGTCTGAATTCGGGAATGCCGTAAACCAAAACTCCGCCGGGCTCATGCAATCCTTCAAAAACGGTCACTTCCGCTCCGAGATTTGCAAGATAACCTGCGCAGGTGAGGGAAGAAGGTCCTGAGCCGATACATGCGATTTTTACATTCTTTGCTTGCGGTTTGGCTGTTTTTGTCTGGGCTTCGAGGGCTTTGTCCGCGACATAGCGTTCAAGGCGTCCAATGGCGACTGGTTCGCCTTTCGCGCCGAGAATGCATTTCGCTTCGCATTGTTTTTCCTGTGGGCAGACACGGCCGCAAACAGCCGGAAGGCTGTTGGTGCTTTTTAATATCTCATACGCTTTTGTCAAATCATTTTCATTGATGGCTGCAATAAATTCCGGAATGCGGACTTCAACAGGACAGCCTTTGCGGCATAAGGGATTTTTGCATTGCAGACAGCGGCTCGCTTCTGCTTTTGCCATTTCATCGGTATAGCCGAGAGCAACTTCATTAAAATTCGTAATTCTTTCTTTTGGCTCTTGGCAGGGCATTTCAGTACGTGGAAGTTTATTTGCGTTCATGTGCAACCTCGCTTGTTAGTGCGCACCACATTGGCATTTATGGTGTTCAATGGATTGGGCTTCTTTATCGCGGAAAGAACTGAGACGGATTTTCAATTCGTTGAAATCGACTTTATGCCCGTCAAATTCAGGACCGTCAACGCAGGTAAACTTCGTTTCGCCGCCCACTGTAACACGGCAGGCGCCGCACATTCCCATACCGTCGACCATGAGGGAGTTCAGGCTTACGGTAGTCGGAACGCTGTATTCTTTGGTGAGTTTCGCAATGGCTTCCATCATCGGCACAGGTCCGATGGCTACAACTTCCTTAATATCGTTATCGGATTTCAGACGCTCAATGAGCGGATCCGTGACCATGCCTTGTATGCCCATGCTTCCGTCGTTGGTTGCGACAAGAACTTCGTCGCAAAATTTTGACAATTCGTCGTAATAAAGCAAAAGGTCTTTGCTTCTTGCGCCGATAACGGCGATAACGTAATTGCCTGCGCTGCTGTGACCTTTTGCAATGTGGTGCATGGCGGCAACCCCGGTTCCGCCGCCGACGCAGATGACTTTATGGGATTTGCCGCCGTTCACGATATGGGTAGGTCTTCCGAGAGGACCGCAGACATCCATGATTTCATCGCCTTCCTGCAAATTTTCAAGTAGGGTCGTTGATGTTCCCATTACGAGATAAACAATGGTGATCGTACCGTTTTTTTTGTCCGTGTCCGCAATGGTCAAAGGAAAACGTTCCCCTTTTTCATTAATTCTTAAGATGATAAAATGTCCCGGCTTTGCGGTTTCGGCTATATGCGGTGCCTCTAACACCAAACGGCTTGTTCTGCCCGGAATAAGACTTTCTTTTTTGAGAATTTTAACAGCCATTTCAACTCCTTTCGATACTGGTTGATTGTATTGCCGCAGTGTACACAGAAGACGTTTTTTTGTCACGTAAAAAATATGTTAAAATTGCGGATAATTTCTTGAAAAAAAATCAGATTTGCAGTATGATACAAAAAGTGAGGTGAATTATGGATTTTGCATTTTTTTTGGGTGGTATTGCTGCCGTTGCGATAGCTTTGTTCGTTATTAAAAAAACAAGCCCCAATGAGCACCATTAATATCAAATTTCAGTCCCTTTTGCGGAATAGACCGTAAAAGGGGCTTTTTTTGTCGCTTCAGCACAAAAAATTACCCGTTATTCCGGTGGAATAGAAAATCTTCAGATACAAAATTGTCCTCCTTTGCTGTTTTTTTTCAATATGTCCGTCAATCAAAACCAAAGAATGGCAGTATGTTGTGCGCGGTAGTTGACGTTTCTTCCATATGTGGCGGAATTGTTGATACCATAAGGAATTTAAATTTGGGACAAATAAGCATATCAGCACGATTTTTTTATCGAAGTTAAAACGGTATGCAATAAAAGATGCTTCATGCATTTTGAAAAATACCGTAGCAGATGATAATGATAATTTAAATAGCGTGAAAAGGTTATAATCGGAAAGAGCGGGGAGCCGGCTGCGTCAGCGGCGGCAGTCTGCGAATCTCATGTGACCGGCAAAAATTCAGAGTGTTTTGAATCGTAAGCCGATAATTTTTATTTTTATACGATAAGAGAAACTCATCCGCTGAGCGGTTGGTCTTTATTTTAAATCAAAAAAGCGAGTTGAAAACTCGCTTTTTTGGATTACTGAGTATGAAAAGAAGCATTAGTTTGCTTGTCTTCTAATGAAAGCAGGAATATCATCCGTTTCGTTGTCAAATGTGAATTCCATTGCGCCGGGTGTATGGCGGTTGCGGGTCAGGGTAGCCGTATATTCATCCGCAGTGAAATAGGGTTTGCGGACGATTGTGCTTTTTTCTTCAGGAGCCTGCGCTTTTTCTTCATTCACTGCTTTTTGAAAAGGAATGACGGAAGAACTTTGAGGAGCCGCAACGGTTTCGCTGTCAGGATTGAGACCGGTCGCAATAATGGTGATATGGATTTCGTCGTTGCTTTCCGCATCGTCTGCAGAACCTTCAACCATACCGTAGAATACGTCGGGCAATTCTCCGTTGTCGGCAACGGCGGATTTCAGGAATTCACCGATTTGCTCGAATTCTTCCATGGTGATATCGCCGGTAATATTGACGAGAAGCGCTTTTGCGCCAAAAATGTTGATATCTTCCAAAAGCGGACTTGAAATTGCTTGTTTTGCTGCGTCAATGGCGCGGTTTTCCCCTCTTGCCAAGCCTTCACCCATAATGGCTGCGCCTTTTTGGGTCATAACGGAGGTAAGGTCTGCAAAGTCAACGTTGATAAAGCCCGGTTTCGTAATAACTTCCGTCACGCCGCGAACCGCGGACAAAAGCACGTCGTTGGCTTTCATGAACATTTCTTTCGCCGTGGCTTTTTTAGGTGCGATGGCGCGAAGTCTGTCGTTTGGAATGGCAATAAGGCAATCGACATGCTGACGGAGTTCTTCAATACCTTTATTGGCAACATGGATGCGTTTGCCCTCAATAAGGGAGAAAGGTTTGGTGACAACGCCGATTGTCAGGATATTTTTTTCTTTCGCCATTTTTGCAATGATTGGGGCTGCTCCGGTACCTGTTCCGCCGCCCATGCCGGCAGTAATGAAGACCATGTCGGTATTTTGCAGATATTTCGCAATTTCCTGCATGCTCTCTTCTGCGGCTTTTTGTCCGATTTCAGGTTTGGCGCCTGCACCGAGACCTTTTGTAAGCTGCGGTCCCAATTGGATTTTGTGCTCGGCGCTTGAGCGGTTCAGCGCTTGAGCGTCGGTGTTTGCGCAAACAAAAGTCACATCGGTGAGCTTGTTGCTGATCATGTGTTCGAGCGCATTTCCTCCTGCGCCGCCAACACCGAAAACCGTTATTTGTGCATGGTCAGCAAATTGAGTAGGGATAGTGATGTCCATAATGCCTCCAAATTTCCCAAGTAATCCTATTTTATTTCTGAAAACCATTTTTTCATATGGTTTAAAACTTTGCTCAGTACGCCGGAATCGCTGTCTGTTTCAGCAAAAATCGGTTCGCTTGCGCCTTCGTTTTCAGCGCCGTAGAAAAGAAGTCCGACAGCTGTCGCATATTTTGGGTTGCTTACCATTTCGGTAAAGCCGCCTCCAAGATTTTGAGGTGAGCCGATACGGGTCGGAAGTCCGAAAATCTGTTCCGCAAGTTCTTGCGCTCCCTCGATAAGGGAACTTCCGCCGGTCAGTACGACGCCCGCTCCGATTTTACGCTTATATCCGGAACGTTCCAGTTCTTGATTGATGTGAAAGAAAATTTCTTCCATGCGCGGTTCGCAGATGGCTGCCAAGACTTGGCGGGCGACCTGCCTTGAGGGGCGTCCTCCGACGCTTGGGACTTCTATGGTTTCATCGGGAGAAACCATTTCTCCGAGACAGCAGCCGTATTTGATTTTAATTTTTTCCGCTGCCGAAATAGGGGTTCTCAAACCGAAAGCAATATCATTGGTAAGGTTTTGTCCGCCAAGAGGAACCGCTCCGGTGTATTTTATCGCATTGTCCGCAAAAATCGCTATGTCGCTTGTGCCGCCGCCGATATCCACGATGGCGACACCGATTTCCCTTTCTTCGTCGGTCAAAATCGCTTTTGAAGAGGCAAGGGCTTCAAGCACGATGTCGGTAACATCGATATTGCTTTTCTGGCAGGAGCGCAGAATGTTCTGCGCGGAAGTGACGGAGCCCGTGACGATATGCACATTCACTTCCAGACGGACGCCGCTCATGCCAAGCGGCTCGATAATGCCGCGCTGATCGTCGACAATATATTCCTGCGGCAAAATATGGATGACATCCCTGTCCATGGGGATAGCGACGGCTTTTGCCGCGTCAAGGACGCGTTCGATATCTTTTTGGCTGACTTCTCCGCCTTTGATTGCGATAACGCCGTGGCTGTTCGTGCCTTTTATGTGGCTGCCTGCAATGCCCGCATATACGGAACCGATGGTGCAGCCGACCATAGCCTCAGCTTCGTCAATGGCTTGCCGAATGGATTGAACCGTTTGTTCAATATTTACGACAACTCCTTTGCGAAGCCCCGTTGACGGGCTATTGCCAACACCTACGATATTTATATTGCCGTGGTCGTTGATTTCTCCCACAACAACACAAATTTTGGTTGTTCCGATATCAAGTCCGACAATTAATTCTGACTTGGGCATTTTTTACTCCTCAAATGTATATAGATTTATTCAAACATACTTTATAATAATTGTCTAGAAAATTTTTAGAGTTTTTTATAAAAATTATTAGAATTTATTGCTCTTTAATGATCATCACTTTGTTAAATGCCGCTTGAATTTTTCGTACTTTCCTAATTTCTTTACGTTTTTTTAAGTCGTTTATTACGCTTACCAAATTCTTTATATTTTCTTCATAATTCTGCTTGTCGATTTGAAGTGTCAAATTACTGGATTCTATAAATAATTCAAAGCCATACAGAGGGCTTATATTAATCCAGCTTATTTCATTTATCGCGTATTGAAAATCTGTTGTTTCGAGTTCATTGATAAAATCAGGTAACATATTAATTTCATTAATGGTTGCATTATCCGTATAGAGTACAGGTAAACTGATAAATTTATTTTTATTAACTTTTTCAATATATTGAGCTTTGCTATCAAGATAATATAATTCATTATTGTTAATAATTATAAAAGAGGGTTTTCTTTCAATAATTTCTATTATGAATTTTGACGGTAAAGTTCTTTTTATTTTAATATCTTGTATCCAATTTGATTTTAATAAATTTGCTTCTATTTGATTTATTTTATATTTAAGAATATTGGTATTTTTTTGTAAACCACTCAAATCAATTATTTCATCTTTTGTAAGATATGTTTCTCCTTTAATATCGATTTCCGTGAGTAAAAAATTATTATTTCCCGTTATATGACGATATAATTCGATACTTCCGTATATTAATATACATATGATAATACATGAACTTAGTATCGGAAGAAAAATTTTAAAATATTTCTGAAATAATATTTTATTTATCTTATCGAAAAAATTTTCTTTTCGTATTTTTTCTTCTTTATTAGGTTTATTTTTATTGATAAATTTATTTGAATTGATTCTTGCATTAACTTTATAATCATTTCGCTTATTTTTTTTAAAAGAGTATTTTCTTATTTCCATAATTTTACTTCCTCTTCTAAATGAATATTAAATAAAGTTAATACCTTATCTTTTGCGATATTTAATAGTTCTATTGCGTCTTTAGTCTTTCCGTCACCTGTATTTTCAAGAAAACTCGCATGAATTTTTGAGAATTGCATAGCGTTTACTTTGATATTTTTCAATCCTGCCTTGTCAAGCAAAAGTCCCGCACTTACTTTTTCTCCGTTTTCGTTGATTGGATTTTTGAAAGCGCAGCCTGCCGTGCGGGCATGAATGGGTTGGGTATTTTTTTTGGTAAGCAGATTTTTTTCCATTTTATTTTTGACAATGTTTTTGTCGAGTTGCGGAAAAATGAAAGACGCACTTAAAATGATCGGGTTTTCGAGCTTCTTCCCTTGGCAGAAAAAGGAAGATTGCCTGTATGATAACTCCATGTCTTTTCTTGAGCATTTTATTATTCCGTAATTTTTATGAAAAATTTCAACTTGACTAAGAACGTCGCTTATTTCCGTTTGGTATGCCCCCGCGTTCATGGCGACAGTCCCCCCCAAACGGCATGGAATGCCCACCAAGCCCTCAAGTCCGGTTAGCCCGTTTTCTTTACAGAATTGCAAAAGTTTCGGAATTTTGTATCCGGCACTGACGGTAAGTTCCGTGAAATGTGTATGACCACGCCGCAAATATTCCCTGACAAGAGGAGGAAGCATTTCTTTTTCATCGGCAATGAACGGGCGGCATGAAATTTCTTCGACGATGTCAATATCCAAAATTCCAAAAGGCAATTCTTTGCAAAGGCTTTCATCGGCGATTATGAGGTTGCTGCCTCCGCCGAGAATGTTAAAAGGAATGCCGAGTTTGCTTTCAAGTTCAGCAAATTCCAGCATGTCTCGGGCGGATTTTATACTTAGATAATAAGGGGTTTTTCCGCCAAGACCTATGGTGGTTTTATGTTTGAGAGCCATATTGTGCCGGATTTGAAGCATGGTTTCATTTTCCCAGAAATTCCAAAATCTTTGGAGCCAAAGCGGTGATGTTTCCCGCTCCTTGTGTGATGACGATATCGCCTTCCCTGACTTCGCCGCACAGTTTTTCAATAATTTCATCGTTCGTATTGCAGGTTGCAACGGAAAGGTTCGGACAAATCTGGCGGATACCATGGGCGAGGCTCGCACTGTTTATGCCCGGAATAGGTTTTTCGCTGGCGGCATAAATTTCTGAAAGGAATAATTTGTCAACCCCCTCAAAGCAGCTGCAAAAATCTCCGAACAACGCTTCTGTGCGTGAAAAGCGGTGGGGCTGGAACGCCATGATGATTCTGCTGTTCGGATATGCTTGCTTCGCACAGTTGACAGTCATTTTTATTTCCGTCGGATGATGTCCGTAATCGTCAATTACGGTAATGTTATTGACCTGACCTTTTAATTCAAAACGCCGTCCGACGCCTTTGAACCCTTTCAAACCTTCAAGGATAGCTTCTTTTGAAATATCCGCTTCAATACTTACGCAAATAGCCGCCAACGCATTGAGAACATTGTGTTTTCCCGGATGATTGAGGCTTACCTCACCCCAAAATTTTTCTTCCGCTTGGGCGTTGGCCGTGGTGATCTTCTTATAGACCTTGAAATGATTTGTTTTGCCGCTGCCGGTAATTTCAGCGCGCAGTTTGTTGTTTGCGCCGAAACCGTAGGTGATGACAGGACGTTTTACTTTCGGAAGTATTCTCTGTATGCCTTCGTCATCTCCGCAGACAATGTTGACGCCGTAAAAAGGAACTTTATTCATGAAAGAAATAAAGGAGTTGTCAATATTTTCCTGGTTTCCGTAAAAGTCGATATGGTCATAATCGATATTGGTCACAACGTTGATGATCGGGAAAAGGTAAAGAAATGAACCGTCTGATTCATCAGCTTCTGCGATGAGGTAATTTCCTTTTCCAAGTTTTGCGTTTGTGCCGTATGCATTCAGAAGTCCGCCGATAATGACTGTCGCGTCCTGTTCCGCTTCGTCAAAAATCGAAGCCGTTAAAGATGTCGTGGTTGTTTTTCCATGCGTGCCGGCAATGGCGATGCCGTACCGCAGACGCATGAGTTCGGCAAGCATTTCAGCGCGGGCGATAACAGGGATATTGCGTTTTTTGGCTGCGGCAATTTCTGCATTGTCATCATGTACGGCTGTTGAACGGACGACAACCTGCGGATTTTTGATATTTTCTTCCGCGTGCCCGATGAAAATTTCAGCACCGAGTTTTTTTAAGTGCTGTACTGTTTTGCTTTCGCTCATATCGGAACCGGTAACGGTGTAGCCCAGATTGAGAAGCACTTCCGCAATGCCGCTCATGCCGCTGCCGCCTATTCCTATCATATGTATGGCACGGATTTTATTGTTCATGATTGTCTCTTTTTCTGTAAAAGGTTATCAAGTTCGGCAACAACGTTTTCCGCCGCATTTTTTTGCGCCGATTTTCCGATGTTTTCCGCCATTTCTGATAATTCAGCCTTACTTTGCAAAATGGAAAGAATAATTTTATCCATGGGATATTGTTTTATATCGCTTTCTTTGACCATGATCGCCCCGCTGCGGCTGACTATGCTTTGAGCGTTGGCGGTTTGGTGGTCGTTGGCGGCGTAAGGAAAAGGAATGAAAAGGGCAGGGGTTTTCGTTGCCGCAAGTTCTGCAATGCTTGTCGCTCCCGCCCGGCAAAGGGCGAAGTCCGCTTTTGCGTAAGCTTCAGCCATGTTATCAATGAATGGAAACAGCATGGTGTCGATTTCCGCTTGGCTGTATCCGTGGCTTTTATACGCTTCCGCAACTCTGGCATAATCTTTTTCGCCGCATTGGTGGATGATATGGATGTTGTTGTCCCGAAGCGTACCGAGAAGCTGCACGGCAAGAGAATTGATTGCGACAGCGCCGAGGCTTCCCCCCATGACGAGAAGTTCGGTATAATCTTTGTTTTCCTTTTTCACATTTGCAATTTCATGGCGGATGGGATTGCCCGTAAGCACGCATTTTTCAGGGTTGAATTGCTTCTGCGTATCCGGAAGGGAAAGGCAAACGGTATCAGCCAGTTTCGCAAGAATTGCATTGGCAAGACCGGCAACAGCGTTTTGTTCATGTATCATGGTGGGAACGCCGCGGAGTTTTGCGGCAAGAAGCATGGCAAAGCAGGCATACCCGCCGAAACCGATCACGGCGTGGGGTTTGTATTTTTTCAAAAAACGGCAGCTTTCAAGAATTGCTTTGGACATGGCAAAAAGCGCTGAAATTGCTTTTAATCCGCGTCCTTTTATTCCCCGCACGTTCAGACCGTAAAAATCAAGCCCGTGTTTTCGGCAGAGTTCCTTTTCTTTTCCGTATAAGGAACCGGCAAACAATACTTCGGCATTGGGGTATTTTCGTTTTATTTCGTCGGCAACGGCTAGGGCGGGGAAAATATGTCCGCCCGTACCGCCTGTGGAAACAATGATTTTAAGCGTGTCCATCATGCATATTCCTTGTTGAGCTTTTGCATAGCCGGAGTTGTCGTTTTTCCGGAGACGGTATTGGGTTTTTCTTCAAGAGCTGTCGTGCGGGAATAATTGAGAATGAGCCCGACACATATCATGGTTGCTATCATGGAACTGCCGCCGTAACTCAAAAATGGAATGGCGACGCCTTTGGGCGGAACCATGCCCATGATAACGGCGAGATTGAGGGTCGCCCCCAAGGCTATGATGAGGGAAAGCCCGAACGATGTGAGCTTGTCACGCAGTTCCTTTTGGCCGATGACAATTTTGTAGCAGCGCGCAAAAATAATCATGAATAAGCTCATCATGATTGTGATGCCGAGGAGTCCGAGTTCCTCGCCGATGACGGAAACAATGAAGTCGTTGTGCGCTTCGGGCAGATAGAGCAGTTTTTGCCGTCCGTTCCCCATGCCGACACCTAAAAAACTTCCTTCTGCAAGGGCGTAAAAAGATTGAACAAGTTGGTAACCTGTTCCCTGCGCGTCTTTAAACGGGTCGATAAAAGCGAGCAAACGGCGCATCCGGTAAGGGGAGTTCATGATAAGGCTGACGGCGAGCGTTGTCATCATGCTGAAAGACAATGCCAAATAAATGAAACGTGTCCCGCCCGCAAGGCAAAGGAAAAAGAGAATAGCCAGCAAAATGATGGCTGCACCGAAATCCGGCTGCAAGAGGAGCAGCAGACATAAAATGCCGGTAATGGCAAAAGGGGGAATGACCCCTTTGCTGAATGTGCGTCCCAAATGCTGGTGCGTGCTTAGAAAATAGGAAAGATAAAGGACAAGGGCTATTCTTGCGAATTCCATAGGCTGTAAGGAAAATCCGAAGAAAGGCAGCCAGCGGCTGGCTCCGTTTACGTCTATGCCCAGCGGTGTCAATGTGAGCAAAAGCAGGAAGACGGTGACGGAGATTGCCAAATAGTGCACGGAATTGATGATTTTTCTCGGAAAATAAATACAGATGCACATGATGACAAGCCCAAGGGAAACAAAGGCGAATTGTTTTTTGAAAAAATAGTATTTATCATGAAAATCACGTTCTCCGACAACGCTGCCGGCACTCAGGACCATAAGCAAGCCGAAACTCAGCATGACAAGTATGCATGCCAAAAGCAGCCAGTCTATATTGTGATATGCCGTGCTTTGCGCTGTTCTTCTTTTCGTGTTTTTATTCAATGTGTTAATCATAATAAATTCCGAAATAATTCTTTGATTTCATTTGAGATTTCGCACAAGATTTTTAAAATCGCCGCCTCTTGCGATATAGCTTGCATATTGGTCAAAACTTGCGGTTGCAGGCGCGAGCAGAACCGCGTCGCCTTTATCAGCCGTTTGTTTCGCACGTTCCAGGGCTTGGCTGAGTTTTTCATCATAAGAAAGGGAAAGATGGTTTTTCCATGCGTTTTCAAAATGCTCGCGGCTTCCGCCGTACAGGGCGACATGTTTCACTTTTCCCCGCATGAGCGGAAGCAAGGCAGCCAAATCCCCGCCTTTGAACTTTCCTCCCGCAAGCAGGATGATAGGGTGTTTTGCTTCGCTTACAGCTTTTATGGCGACGGCAAGAGCGGTTACCGTTGTGCATTTGGAGTCGTTGATATAAGTAATGCCGTCAAGTTCGCGGACAAATTCAAGCCTGTTTTCCATGGGGCTGATTTTATCCATGGCTTTTCGGGCGTTTTCAAAGCTTACGCCAAAGAGCTGGCAGGCTTGCCATGCCGCTTCCGCATTGCTTTGATTATGCTGCCCCAATAACTTTGTTTTGGGAAAATTCTTTTTGTCGGCGTCAAAAACAATGGTTTTCGCTTTGAACCCGTATTCGTTTGCAAGGTGGGCGATGTCTTGCCCCAGAACTGCGAAATCGGTATCGGTCTGGTGGGCGAACAAATTCATTTTCGCATCCGTGTATTCCTGCATGTTTTTGTGATAATCCAGGTGATTTTCGGAAATATTCAAACAAATCCCGACATGGACGGGCAGGGCGTTGCAGGTTTGAAGCTGAAAACTGGAAAGTTCCAAAACAAGAACATCGGCTTTTTCGCTTCGGGGATTTTCCAAACGTTTTAAGGCATATTCCGATAAAGGCGTGCCGATGTTGCCGCCGGTGAAGATATTCAAACCTTGTTCCTTAAGCATTTCGGAGCAGACGGCCGTGGTGGTGGTTTTCCCGCTTGTGCCGGTAATGCCCAAAATGGGGGTGCCGTCACAAAAAAGATAGGCGATTTCCGTTTCGGAAACGGCAAGGGCTGTTTCAGGCAAAAGACCGGCAAATTGGGCTATGGCTGCTCCGGGGCTCGGAATAAAGATATCGCAGCCGGAAAAATTCTCTTTTTTATGTTCGCCAAAAAAACAAGGAATGTTTTGTTCTTGCAAAAAGCGTTTAAATTCCGGAAGAAGCTTTTCTTCTTTTTGTTCATGAAAAACAAGAGGAACGCCGTATGCATTGAGCAGTTTTATGACCGCGCGTCCGGAATTTCCGCCTCCGACAACGTGGGCGGTGCATTTGTCGTCAAGTTTGTTTTTTATTTCAGCCAATGTTATCATGATCTTGTCCTATCTGATTTTAAGTACGCTGAGGGACATCAGGGCGAATAAAACGGAAATGATCCAAAAACGGATGATGATTTTTGATTCTGTCCAGCCCTTAAGCTCGAAATGGTGGTGCAAAGGCGCCATTTTGAAAAGACGTTTTCCGCCGGAGTAGCGAAAATAAGCCACTTGCAGGGTCACGCTGAGGGTTTCAATAACAAATAAGCCGCCCGCAAGAATGAGGATGAGTTCTTGTTTTGCCAAAATCGCTAAAAAGCCGATTACTCCGCCAAGGCTGAGTGAGCCGACATCACCCATGAAAACTTCCGCAGGCTGGGCGTTGAACCATAAAAAACCGAGCCCTGCGCCCATCAGCGCTCCGCAAAAAATAACGACTTCGCTCACTCCCGGAACAAATGCCACCTGCAAATACGCTGCAAAATTGGCGTGTCCCGCCACATAAAGAAAAATGGCGTAAACACCGGTACAAATCACGACGGGCAAAATCGCCAAACCGTCCAAACCGTCCGTGAGGTTTACGGCATTTGAGGAACCTACAAGCACAATAGCCGCAAAAACAATATAGAACAAACCTAAATCGGGAAGAAACTGTTTGAAGAAAGGAATGGAAAGCACTGTGCTGTAACCGGAAAACTTAAGCATGCAGATAAGGGAAATACTGGCAATGGCAAGCTGCCCCAAAAATTTTGTTTTGGCTTTTATCCCTTGGTTTTTATGGTGGGAGATTTTACTCATGTCATCAATAAAACCGATGAGACCGAAACCGATGAAGACAAGAAAAGTAAGCCAGATGTAGCTGTTGGTTAAATCCGCGAAAAGAAGCGTCGAGAGCACGGTGCCGAAAATGATGAGTATGCCGCCCATTGTCGGCGTGCCGGCTTTTTTTTGGTGCACGACGACGTCTTCATGGATTTGCTGACCGAATTTGAGTTTATGCAGCATGCGGATAAAAAACGGACCGACCAAAATCGTCAGCACAAGGGCGAAAAGCATGGCGCCGAGCGTACGGATGCTGATATAGCGCAATATATTGAAAAACGTGAAGTATTCGGTAAGGGGCAGGAGGAAGTTATACAGCATTGTTTTGCTCCGTGAATGCTTTTACATATTCTTCCAAATGGTTGGAACGGGAACCTTTGAACACGATAAGATGTTTTGCGTGCGTGAAGGGGAGTTTTTTTATTTCTTCCATGAACTTTTCCGTATTTTCAAGCGGGCTGAATATTCCTGTGTAATTGTGCTCCGCCAAGCCTTTTTGCAGGGCTGTGGCGAAGCTGCCTTTGAAAAATACCGCAAGAGGATTTTTTTGCGCGGCAAGCCTTCCGAACTCCTCGTGTTCCTGTTCCGCAAGATCTCCAAGTTCTTTCATTTCACCGAACACAAGGATAAAATCTTTATCTTCCGCAAGTTCGCCTGCGGATTCAAGCATGCGGGCGGCGGAAAGGGGATTGGCATTATATGTGTCGTCGATGAGCGTCCATTGACCCAGCTCATGTTTATTAAACCGCATAGCCGGTGCTTGGACGGTTCTCAAGGCTTTTTGGATTTGTTCCTCGCTGAACCCGAGTTCAAGGGCGAGGCTCGCCGCCGCTATGCAGTTTTCCGCACCGTATTCCCCGACGTAAATGCTTTCCGCTTCAAAACTATGCGTTGGTGTTGTGAGCGAATATTTGCCCAAGCCCTGTTCCGTGACTCCCAAGTATTTGCCTTGATAAGGAATTTTTTTAGATGACGTGCTGAAAAATTTTGTGTCGGTTTTGTTGTAACAGGCATGGACAAAAAGGTCCGGATAATCGCCGCTTACGTAGGCGGAGCCGTTTTGGGGCAGAAAATTTAAAAGCTGCG
>DONZ01000125.1 GCA_003512875.1 Desulfovibrio sp.
CCCGTTGGCGTCATAGAACTGCAAACCGAGCGATTTTGCGGAGGTGCTGAGCGGCGGGGTACTGTTTCCGTTCCAGCTTTGCAGCATGGAAAAATACGGATTGTTCTCGTCATTGTAAACATTTTGGGTGTTATAAACATTCAGCGAGGAAGTTATCGAAGTCGTCGCTTTCGGCGGGTCGCTGGCGAGAAGTTCATCATTGGTGTTGATTTGAATAGGTTCCATGTAGTTCGCTTCATTACCGTTGGCGTCAATAGGTATTCCCATGAGAAAATGCCCGGTCGGAGCGCGTAAAAAACCATTTTCATTAAATCTGAAGTTGCCGGCTCTTGTGTAATACGTTTCATCTTCAAGGGTGACTTGGAAATACCCTTTGCCGGAAAGAGCCAAGTCCGTTTCGGCGCTTCCGTTTTCATAATTGCCGATTTTAAAATTGGAACGGACCTCACTTATATGCGAACCGAAGCCGACTTGCTTGACCTCGACTTCGTACGCTCCGCCTGCGGAATAATTTTTGCTTGACAAATCCCCGATCAGGTAAAGCTGTTGTTTGAAAGCAACGGTGTTGACGTTTGCAATGTTTTGCGAAACGACATTAAGTCCTGATGAGTGGCTCATCATGCCTGTTGCGCTTGTATATAATCCTTGTATCATAATGGCTGCTCCTGCCAATAAATAGAAATGATCGGCAAAATTTTCCCTCTTTTTTTGCTTACAGTATATTAAGCATAAACTGTGCCAAATTACTTATTTATAAGCTTTACTTGACAAAATTTAATTGTGAGCTTACAAGAAAAAACAAACTAAATTTTGTCAGTTGCGATAAGGAGAAAATCATGGCATCAGTCAGTGCAGAACTCAAGGGCAAATATGTGTTGGTTATCAACGCAGGCAGCTCATCATTTAAAACACAAATTCTTTCCTGTGAAAATGAAAAACCGATTCTTGCCGTTTTGGCTGAAAGAATTGGCAGTGACAATGGCAGAATTATTTTTAAAATCAATCCCGATACGGATAAAGAAGATAAACAGGCTTTTGATGTGCACTATAAAACCCATGGCGACGGTATCCGTGACATGATGAAACGTATTGTCGATATGGGCATTTTGCCTAATTTTGATTCAATCGTCGCTTCCGGACACCGCGTGCTTCTTGGCGGACCTCATTATTCCGAAGTGAAAATCGATGCAACCGTAAAGCAAGTCATCCGTGATTATATTCCGCTCGGACCTTTGCATAACCCAGCCAACCTCGCTTGCATCGAGGTTATTGAAGAAATTTTGCCCGGTGTTCCCGCTGTCGCCGTTTTCGATACCGGTTTCCATACCACCATGCCCGATTACGCTTACACCTATGGCATTCCGAAACAATACAGCGAAAAATACAGTTTGCGCCGTTACGGTTTTCACGGCATTTCCCACAAATTTGTTTCCAAAACCGCTGCGAAATATCTTGGCAAAGATACGTTTACCGGTGTTTGCTGTCATCTTGGAAATGGCTGCTCCATTACTGCGATTAAAGACGGAAAATGTGTCGACACCACCATGGGGCTTACTCCGCTGGAAGGTCTTTTAATGGGTACCCGCTGCGGCGACATCGATGCTTCTTTGCCGCTTTTCCTCATGGAACAGGAAGGTCTCAGCCCAAGTCAAATGTCTGATGTTTTGAATAAACAATCCGGTTTGAAAGCTTTGACCGGCAGCAACGACATGCGCGACGTCGAAAGCATGATTGAAAAAGGCGATCAAAACGCTGTTTTGGCAAATAATATTTTCAATTACCGCGTCATCAAATATATCGGCGCATACCTTGCCGTGCTTGGAAAAATCGACGGTATTCTGTTTACCGGCGGTATCGGCGAAAATGCTCCCGTAACCCGTGAACCTATCTGCAAAGCTTTTGAACCTTTCGGTTTGGAACTTGATGAGGAATTGAACCAAATCCGTTCCGGCGAACCTCGCGAAATCAATAAAAAAGGCAGCAAAATTAAAGCTCTTGTCGTTCCAACCAACGAAGAACTTGAAATTATGCAAACCACGCTGAAGATTTTGGGTTACTAAGATTTTCAGATAAAAATAAAGTCCCTTTTATTGAATTTGTTTCAATAAGAGGGACTTTTTTATTACCAGAATTTCGGATAAGAGCGCTTGCCCGAAAGATTATTGATAAGTATGCCGCAGAGCACAAGGATAACGGCATTGCTGAGGCAAGGGACAAAAGCGTAAGAAAAACCCAAGTTCGTAATTCTTTCATCGCCGATAATGGCTAAAAGCGCTGTGGCTCCTCCCGGCGGATGTATGGTTTGGGTCGTGTACATGACAGCCATGGCAAGCGCGACTGCAAACGCACCGGCGAAAATCACCGTTTGAGGAAAAAGCCAATAGGCGAAAACCCCGCATAAGGCGGAAAGAAAATGTCCGCCGATCACATTTCTCGGCTGCGCGTATACGCTTGTCGGAATACCGAAAATCATGACTGCGCTTGCTCCGACCGGGGCGACAAAAAGAGGCTGGTTTGTAAAAAGTTCGTGGGAAAGTTCATCGATTATGGATATAAGCAGTATCACAAGAAAACAGCCGAAGCAGGAGAGAAGCATTTCAGAAAAATGAAATTCCCGTATAGGACATTTTTCCTGACCTTTTATTTTTTGGAAATAGGATTTTTTATTCATAGCATTTTTAGCATTGCGTTTTGCATTGGTTTATTGAGAATATGAAAATACGGCGGAAGAACGGAAACGGAAAAAGCGGGGCAGCTTACAAAATAATGGTGCAGGCAAAAACGTTCCGTATCATTTCGGTATGTTTCCAAAGAGCATGGAAAATATGGCTTATTGAGCTCTTGTTTTTGCTCAGCTTCCGAGCCGTGCGCTGGACGAATAGGGAAAATATCTTTCAGCGTCTGAAAACTATTTGTTTTTGCACCGTATTTCATGTCCGCAACAAGAGGAAATCCCAAAAAAGCCGAATGGGCGCGTATTTGGTGTCTTGCTCCCTGAAAAATCGTGCAGTCCGCGAGACTGGCGTTTTCATGTATTCCAAAGGGGGCGATTTGCGTTATTCTGTCACCCGGTTCATGGGAAACATAGACTTTTTTGTGTTTACGGGTGATGATTTTGTTGTTGATTGAATACGGGGTATCCAGTTTTCCTTCAACAAGGGCAAAGTATTTTTTTTCAATTTTTTGATTTTTCTGCCAATTTTTCCATTGCTCATAATCGTTATGATGTTTTGCAAAAACAATAATTCCGGATGTTGCAAAATCAAGGCGGTTTAATAAGATATAATCGGGATTGATTTGAGTGCGGACAAGAAATTCAAGAGAAAAAGCATTGTTTCCGGCATGGTGTTCACTGTGGCAAAACGGTTTTTTATAGCAAGCCAAATATCCCTTGTTTTCAAAAAGAATGGGTACGGCTGCGTGGTTGGCTGATTTTTCTTGTCCGATTATGGAAATGCAGTCATTTTCTTTTACCTTGTAACTTGCTTTTGCCGGTTTTTCATTGACAAGAACAGTATTTTGTTCGCAAAGCCGTTTGACGGAGCGTATGCTGTGCATTGAAAAGACTGTTTTAAGCACATAATCAAGACGGTTGTTTTCGTCTGAATTTTTGCAAACGTATTTTTGTTCATTCATCTTTGTACCAAATCCGCGTCATGGTCAAACCCTGGGGAGGGGCCGTAGGAGGAGATTTTTTCCTGTCTTTTGCAAGAATAAGTTCCGGAATGTCGTTCGCCCGCATTTTTCCTTTTCCGCAGGCAACCAGTATGCCAACCAAGTTTCTGACCATTTGTTTTAAATAACCGTTGGCGATGAACGTGATTTTTAATTCATAATTGCTCGGGTCTTGTGAATGCTGTTTTTCAAAATCAGTGCGGTTTATTTCGTAAACGGTTCTGATTGTGGTTTTTATGTTTGTTCCTTGGTTTTGCGCGAAAGAAAAATCGTGTTCGCCGATGAGATATTGTATTGCCTCGTCAACCGCATTTAAATTAAGTTTTCCGCAAGCCCATGTATAGGGATATAATTTGGGGGGAACGAAATTTCTGTCAAGCCACAGGCTATACGTATAGGCTTTTTTTTCAACATCATAAAGGGCATGGAAGGTATCGGCGACAATCGCATATTCTTTGATACGTATATCATGGGGCAGAGCGGTATTGAGCGCCAGCTTCCAATTAAGCCTCGTTTTGTTTTCCGGAATATCGCAATGGGCGACTTGGCAGTCGGCATGCACGCCCGTATCGGTTCTTCCGGAGCCTTGCAGGGAAATTTTCGTATCGCAAATACGGGAAATTTCTTTCTCGACAACGCCTTGAACGGTTGGTAATTCAACCTCGCCTTGAAGATGGCGCTGCCACCCTTTGTAATTTGTTCCTGCATACGCTAAGGTAAGACGAAGCCTTGGCATTACAAATCCACTAATTCAACATGGCTTTCGCGCAGGGAGAATCCTAAAAAGGGTTCGCCGACAGCTTTGAATTTTTCCGTGTCATCAGTCGTTAAAAATGCGACGGATGGATTTTTGCCGTCCGCAAGCGCATTCGCCGTCCGTAAACGTTCAGCGACTTTTTTTGCTGTTGTTTGCGCGGAATCCACCAACTGCATATCTTTTCCCGCAACATTTTGAATGGCTTGTTTTAAAAGCGGAAAATGCGTACAGCCGAGCACAAGGGTATCCGGCTTATTTTCTTGCGATAAAATATCTTTCAGATAATGTTTAGCCATTTCTTCCGCTAAAAATCCCTTGGAAAGCCCTTCTTCCGCCATGCCCACGAAAAGAGGGCAAGCCTTGCCTGTGACAACGGCTTCGGGATTGATTTTTAAAATCGCATTATCGTAAGCTTTGCCTTTTATTGTCGATTCTGTCCCGAGTACGGCAATATTGTTGTTTTTTGTGGCATTGCAGGCGGCTTCCGCTCCAGGGATGACTACTCCGACAATTTCAATCTGCGGGTATTTTTCTTTCAGGCTTGGAAGCGCGACGGAGCTTACGGTGTTGCACGCGACAACAAGAAGTTTCAAATCCCTGTCCATAAGTTTTTCCGTGCATTGCAGGGCATATCGGATAATGGTTTCTTTGCTTTTCGTTCCGTAAGGAAGACGGGCGGTGTCGCCTAAATACACATATTTTTCATTCGGAAGAACGTCCAAAAGGGCTTTTAAAACAGTCAGCCCGCCGACACCCGAATCAAAAAGACCGATAGATTTATTGTTCATCGCATTCCCTCAAAAATAACTACAAATTTTTATTATTACAAATGACGGATAATGGCAACAAATACGGTATAAAAAAAGGCAGGATTGAACTGCCTTTTTGTTGTTTTATACAATATGGACTAGACTTGCTGAATACCGTCAAGCACCCAGGAGCCGTTGTCCGCTTTGTTTCTTGAAAAGTTCCAAATTTCTCTGACTTGTTCGTTGTTTTCATTTTCCGCTTCTTTCATAAGCACATCGAACAAAACAGCGACTTGTTCATAGTTTCCTTCCTGCTTTACTTCCAAAACCTGCGCATTGATGAGCAGCAATTCCGTTTTGGAGGGATTTGGGTCTTCTTTGAACTGCTCTTCAATATCCTTATGCATGATAGGGGACGTAAATTGTTTTATGTCTTCAATATCGCGAAGATCCCAAGATTCCTGCATGCGGACATATAATTTCTTGGCGCCTTCCAAAAATTCTTCCGTATTGAACGTGCCTGAAGTTTGAACATCGGTCCGCGGCGCTCTTTCCGAACGCAAATTGTCCCAGGCGGAAGAACCTTGTGTGTTTGGTCCTTGTGCGTCTTCGTCCTGATAGGTTTGGGCTTGACGGTATGTTTGCGCGTTATTTTGGTTTTGCTGACGATTTCTGAAGAATTTCAAACCAAAATAAATGAGAAGACCGATAATGATAAGGTCGAGAAATCCGCCGCCGCCGGCAAATCCGCCGCCCATAAGAAGCGAGCTGATAAGGCTGCCAGCCAAAAGCCCTCCGAGAACTCCGCCGAACATGCCGCGTCTGTTCACTGCGGCCGCGCCGGCAGTGCTGCCGACGGCACGCTGCTGCTGAAAATGCTGCTGTCCCGTAGTGACTCCGGCAGGAGCGGAAGGTCTTACCGTTGTTGTTCTGCCGATGCTCCGTCCTCCGCCGATTCTTCTTGCGTCAGCATCATCAGGCATGGAAAAAGTGCCGAAAGCGGACAAAGATAAGATAATTGCGGCTATACCGCATAATTTTTTTAATTTCATAATACTCTCTCGCAATGGTATTTTTCTTAAAAATAAACTCTTATGGAAAAATTGCAAGTTAATAATTTTTATTGCATAAAAAGTTTAAAAGGTGCTGTGAGCACGCCGGAAAAAATATCGACAATTCCTGTTCCGATATTGCCGATGGTATGCGATACCGCATTGAGGACTTTCACTTCATATTCCGGTTTTGTGATTGTTCCTGTTATGATGACGGGAATTTCAGGAATGCCGAGATATGTCGCTTTTGCAAAGGCATCGATTTTTTCCGATACCAAATCGATTTGTCCGCCGCCGTGTATGAATAATCCCGTTCCCTGCAAGACAAGGTTCTTTGTTCTGGCGACACCGTTCGTAATGGTTCCGCTGGCGCTTAAATTTGAAAAACTCGTTTTTCCCGTATATTGCGGTACATTGTTGGCGTTTGAAGGTGTTTCGGGTGTTTCTGACTGTTCTTCAAGCATGGCGTTATGGGCTTTTTCGCTTTGAAAATATCCATTGATGAACTGCATATTCCATTCGGCGTTCATGGTTTTGAAAATGTCGGAATTTTTGCTTATGAGGGCGTTTCCTTGTATGGCGATATTTCCTATTCCCGACATGAGGGTTTTTTGTTTGCGCATTTTCGTAATGGACAGCATATCGATAGTGTCGCCTTTTAATTTGAATAAGGTTTGCATTTGATATTTGCGCTTTTCTTTTTTGACGGAACCTTCAAGCAAGGCTTGAATAAAACCCTTGTTCGTTTTTGTTTTCAAGTTGTTTACGCTTATTTTATTGTCTTTGATTTTGATATTGCCTGTGAAATCCCTGGTTGTGATATCGTAAAACGTGAGTTTGTCCGCTTTTATTGCCAGGTCTATGTCGTGACTGCAAATAAAATCAAGGGGCAGGTCTTTGTCTTTTGTATGTTCCTTGTCCGGGTCTGTTTTCACATAATCACTAAGATTGAAATGCTGAAAATACAATGTTCCGTTAAACGTGGCTTTTTCTTTTTGCTCAAAAACAATATCGGCTAACAGCTTGGAATTTCGGAGCATTCCTTTATAGTTTTCAATAATCAGTTTATTGGAATTGCTTTGAAAACCCAATTTTGCGCTTCCTTTGAGAACAGTTGCCCCGTCTTTTTTCTCGATAAGCAAAATATCCGTCGCTTGAGGGGAACGCATAAGCGGTTGCCCCGTATTCACACTGAAATCAATGGATGAATTTTTTGAAAACAATTTTGCCCCGTATTCCGGAAAATCACCTTCAAGTTTCCATGAACCGTTCAGCGCAAAAGTTTTAGGCATGCTTTTGTCTGTTTTGAAAGGCACTGTCTTTATATCAATATCGGCAGCCAATGTTTTGAAAGGAGTTAACATTTCTTTTTCGGAGTGGAGCGCCCCATCTTTAAGATTGGTTGTTCCTTTTATTTCCAATGAATTGAGAATGGCTGCCAAGTTTGAACCTTGCAAAAGAATTGTCAGGTCTGCGTCCGCCCGCCCTGTGCAAGGGGTATATCCCATGATGTTTCTTAGAGGAGCTTCAATAAGGATGTTTTCGGCTTGTGCTGTGATACTGTGTTTCCGGCTGCTGCTCAGTGTTGCGAGGGCTGTCGCTTTGCCTGCATAAAGCCCATCTGTTTTTACTTTGATAGTCGGCGTATTATTTTTGTCGGGAGTGATAAGGACATTTGTTTTTGAACAGTCGATTTTCCAAATCCGTGCTTGTGAGGGAACATTGATATTGATATGATAGGAAACGGCGAATGAAGATTTGTTTTTGTCTTTTTTCGATATGATGACGGCAGGAGGCGGCAGCTGCACTTTTTGGGTGTTTTTTCCGTTGATTTCCGGAAAAAGAGGATTGAGGTTAATGGGAGAACCGTTTTGTTCGGGAATGGTCAAATCAAAACAAATATCGGGTTTTAAAAAGTTCGCGGTCACGCTTTTGCCTTTTATGGCATAATTTAAGACTCTGGCTGTAATGTTTGGCGAAAAAACCCCTTTGAGGGTGCAGTAAACGTCCATATCCGCTTTAATTTTGTCAAGGGCATTGTACAGTCCAGCGCTCATTTCCCTTGTTGGTCCTATCCACCTTGGCAAACTGAAATTATCCGCATGCGCTTTTCCGAATATCAAAGGATTAAATGGATAAAGCCCCGTTACCGCACCGGAAAATTTCAATAAATCCGTGTCTGCCTTTATTACCGCATTATCAATTGTTATTTCATTTACATAAAATCCCGCAAGGTCGAGGGCATAATCGCTCAGGGTGTTTTCCTGCAAAAAAGCTTTGCCGTATGTATCATTGTCATTGTATGGAAAATTGAGAGAAGCGGCTTTTGTTTTTTTTGGGGAGCTGATCAAACGGAAAGGAACCGTAAGTTCAATGGGGGTATCGTGTCCATTCATGGGAAGTACGGTCTTATTGTAAAAAGTTCCCGACAATTCCATTGTTTTTTGTTTGATAAGGATATTGAAATCAGTGGTTAATCGCAGGAAGCTCGGCTCCGGCATGGGGAAATAGTCGTATGCTTCGCTGATAGGTTTGGCATAAAACCGCTGCAGGGAAGAAACATGCAGATTGGTTTCTATTGCGAGGTTTCCGGAGTAGCTGCGCGGGCTGTAAGAAATATCGCCCGCGTGTATTTTTGAATTGCCAAAATCGAGCAAAAGATAATCGTTGTGATAAATTGCGAAGTGATCAAGACTGATATTCATATTTCCGTCAATAATATCGGGTGTTCTTGCTGAAATATTCAAATTTTTAAAAACATATTTCACGGAAGCGTCAGGGGAGATGATTTCTCCGTTGGCGTTAGCGACAGTCACTTGCATGCTTGAAAAATAATGGGGAATGGAAAATGCCTGCAATTGGTCGAAAAGCGCATTGGAAAAATTTTGTGAAATTTCATCCATTGCAAGCGCAGGTTCCTTTTTTTCTGTTCGGGGCAATGTCAAATGTATGGTTGCACCGGAACATGCAAGACGGTTGATGATTGGTTTCAACTGCAAGATGGAACGCCAGCTCAGCACTCCCTCAAGACGGCTGATGGAAATTTCCGTGTTTAATGAAGTATCGAAAAATTTAATGGCATGGATATTGATGGTGGGAGTCGGAGCAAAGGAGAGTTCTACTCTACCGATATCGAATTCGAGTTTTGTTTTTTCTTTTATCAAATATGAAATGGATGAAGCGAGTTTTGTCGGCTGTAAATAAAAAAGGTAGATGTAAAGACCTG
>DONZ01000182.1 GCA_003512875.1 Desulfovibrio sp.
CGATCCCATAATGACTGTCCGCTATTGCGAACCCAAACCTTCCCCCGACGGCGCATTGAAAATTTTGTCCAAATGGGGTTTGGAACCCCATCAGGTCCTTTTCATCGGGGACAGTTCCATGGATATGCAAACTGCGCGGGCTGCGAAAATTCCTTTCCTTTCCTACCGCAACGACAGCATTATCGATTATGGAACATGCTGTGATTTCGCCTTGCTTGAAAAGGCGTTATTGTCTTTTATCGAGGAATGATCCGGCGTTTGGCAGGGAATATTTTGCTTTACAAAGAATTAAAAACAGCGTAAACGAGGCTAAATTTAATGCCAATAATTCATGTTAGGATTACTAGCATTGAGAGGAGGAACTTTGACACCTGACGATTTAGAGTTTTTTAAAAAACTGCTTGACCAAATGCTTGTCGAAGCACAGCAAAACGGTGATTCCACATTGGAAGATCTGACCGAAAGCCCAAGCAGCTATGCCGACCCTACGGACAGGGCGTCTGTGGAGTCCGATCGTTCCTTTACTTTGCGCATTCGAGACAGAGAACGCCGTCTTATTCATAAAATATATGAAGCTCAGCAGCGTATTGAAAGCGGTACATACGGAATTTGTGAAGAATGCGGAGAAGAGATCGGGGTTGCCCGTTTGAAAGCCCGGCCTGTGACAACTTTGTGCGTTGACTGCAAAGCCCGTCAGGAAGAGGGTGAAGACATTCAAGGCAGCTAAAAATATATGGCTCTTTTATGATTATAAAAGAGCTTTTTTTTTGACTTTGTGAGGAAACCGTGGACGCACACCTTTTTCGCCGTTTTTGTGAAGACTTATTGCCGGCTTTGATCGGTTCCAGAATAGAAAAAATTTATCAAGCCGCGGACGGCGTCATCACGTTTTCTTTATACGGACTTGCAAACGTTCAGCAAAAAAATTCCGCTTCTGCTAAAGATACATTGAAAACAAATGTCTTTGCGGACCGAAAGCATTATTTGACATATAAAGAGGGTAAAGAGGCGTTTTTATTTTTAAGCCACAGCCGTATAACGAAAAATGATGAACCTCCCGCTTTTGTCATGCGTTTGCGGAAGCATTTGGCGGGAAAGCACATAAAAACCGCCGCTGCGAATTGGCTGGAGCGGAAAATCATTTTGGAAGTTTCGGATTGCTGGGTTTCTCTTGACTTAAGGCATGGGATTGAATTGCATTTCGGGTGCCCGGAAAACGCCCTTTGTTCGCCCGCAGGCGGTTATTTTGATTTTGAAGCGTCTTATACGCTCAGTCCGGCTTTGTCTGATGGGAATTTTGATTCGTACTGGGCTGATTTTTCACAATTGCGCCGGATTCAAGATAAGGATGTTTGGAAAGAATACCAAACGCTTACGCCTTTTTTAAGAAAAACATTGCCTTACCTCGCCGAAGAGGAGCAAGCCGCCTTATATGCCGATTTGCAGTACGGCGGAGGTGATGTTTTTGTATATACGCAAAATTCAAGGCAGTTAAGAGTAAACCAATCGGCAGAAAACAATCCGTTGCGGTTCGCCAGAAACGATGACGCGTTCTTGTTGAGCGCATGGAAAATTCCTCAGGAATTATTGAAAAATATCAGCGGGCTGCAAGCTGCGAACGAGCTTGTTTTTGAAAATGCTCTTGAAGCTTTTTCATATATCGGAGATATGGTTTTAGCGAAACTGCAAAAGCAAAATTCCGCGGGAACGATAAAACAATTCCAAGCTCAATTGAAGCGTCTTGCCCGTCTTGAGATAAAACTTGCGGAAGAGGAGGAAAGGCTCGCGCGTCTTGTTCAAAAAAAAGATGAAGCCCTTCTTCTGCAGGCGA
This sequence comes from Desulfovibrio sp., assembly GCA_003512875.1. Taxonomy (GTDB): domain Bacteria; phylum Desulfobacterota; class Desulfovibrionia; order Desulfovibrionales; family Desulfovibrionaceae; genus Taurinivorans; species Taurinivorans muris. The sequence goes on from DONZ01000182.1 coordinate 1,832, forward strand.
ATTTGTATCGGTTCGCAGCTGATTATAAAGCTGAATACGTTATTCTTGAAGACTATGCGGGCGAGGAAGTGAAAATTGTTCTTGATAAAGCCAAAACCGTGCGTGAAAACATGCACGGCTATTTCCATGCGGCGGCACGGGGCATACGCGGGCTTGAGCATTTGGTCAGGCGCAGGCGGGAATTGGAACGGGAAAAGCAGAATGTGCTGGATAAGATTTGGGAAGAAGACGCAGGCGCAAGCATAAAAGAAACAAAGAAAAAAGGGGAGAAACAGCCTGTTTTTGAATACGGTTTGCTTGGAAAAATAAAGAATGTCAATAAAAAGGCAAAATTCAGCCAAGAAGCCGCAATAAAAAATGAAAAAAGCAAAGCAATAAGCAAATACCCGAAAGAAGTGCAGGTGTTTCGCAGTTCTGACGGCTTCATGATTTTGCGGGGACGTGATACGAAGGGAAACGGCTTGGTTTTAAAAATGGCATCGCCGTATGACATATGGGTGCATATTGCGGAGGGAACATCCGCCCATGTGCTTATCAAACGCGACCATGCGAAGCAGGAAATTCCGCCCCGGACCATGCAGGAAGCAGGGGCTTTGGCTCTTTTGAAAAGCTGGGCGAAAACGCAGGAAAAAGGATATGTCCAGTACAGTTATGCCAAATTCATCCGCCCCATGAAGAATGCCGCAAAGGGGTTGGTGCATGTGGATAAGAGCGAGGGAACGCTGGAAATAAAAATAATTCCGGAATATGAAGAGCGGTTAAAAATTGAAAAGCACGAATAATACGTGCTTTTCCTTTATCAATATGTCAAAAATTGCTGTACAGGCGGTTTTTATGCTATTGTAGGCATATCGAGCTGCGATACTTGGGTGTTTGAAAATAAAAAGTTCATGTTCAATAAAATAAGTAAATTATCGTCAATTTTTCCAACACCTTCAATATATTCCGCACCGACACCCGCGATAACCGGCGGAGCGCTTTCAACCGTATTGGAAGGTATTCTCAAAACTTCGGAAACGGAGTCGACCAAAAAACCGACAAGCTGATTTTCCCAAACCATGACGATAATTCTTGTTTGGTTGGTCTGTTCGACTTCCGGCATGTGGAAACGTTTTCTGAAGCTCACAACCGGCAGGATACGTCCGCGTAAATTAATGACACCTTCGATAAAATGGGGCGCATGGGGAACGGGAGTAATCGGCACAAGGCGTATGATGTCGTTGACAATCAAAATATCGACGGCAAATTCTTCTTCCCCGAGTTTGAAAGATACCAGCTGCAATATCTTGTTGTCAGATTCTTTATTGTTGGAATTTATTTCTTGCGTTTGGCTCATAAATATCCCCTTTCAAGAAATTACATAATTCAAGCTACTTTATACATCGGCAGCATTGCATAAAAGTATAGAGAGTTAAAAAAAATTTTTCTTTTGCCCATATTGCACCAAAAAATATCCGCTCGTCAAGATTTTTCCTCCGGGAATGACGGCGGAGGCTAAACAGTATGGATGATGGTTTCGATAATGGGTTCCCTGCCGAGAATATCGCGGAAAAATCTTCTTAACGCTATGCGGATCATTTCCGGCAATTTGTCGCGGTTTTTGCTGTCGGGCATTTCCAGCTGTTCCAGCACAAGACACTGGGCGTCCTGCAGGTAATGATTGAACTGCTGCTCGAACACGAAACCGTGGGACAGGACAAACGGACCCGAAAGAACGGCGTTCGTTTCTTCGGCGAGGACAATCGATACGATCAGAATGCCTTCGTTGGATAGGACTCTTCGTTCTTTCAAAACCAAACGCCCCACATCGCCGACGCCTTTTCCGTCAACAAGCACAAAGTCCACGGGTTCGCTTTTCTCGATTTCAAAAGTATTGTCACCGTAAAAGCAGATAGGCTGTCCATCTTCCAAAAGGTGGCAGTGTTCAATGCCGACTTGTTCCGCTAAAGCGGCATGCTGTGATAAATGCCGGTATTCGCCGTGCAGCGGGATGAAATGTTCAGGTTTCGCCAGTTCCAAAATTGTTTTGAGTTCGGCATGGCAGGCGTGTCCGGTGGCATGAATGGTGAACCGGTCGTCATTGTACACCGTCGCC
>DONZ01000043.1 GCA_003512875.1 Desulfovibrio sp.
CATGCCTTACGGCGAAATGCGCGGCGTTCGTCCCGGAAGCCTTATCCAAAATTCCAGCCTGCCTCCCCTTTTTCCCGCATCGTCCGAACTTTTGGGCAGGACCTTGGACGCGTTCGGCAATCCCTTGGATAAAAAACCTCCTATCAACCCTGAAACAATGATTTCACTCTATGCAGACCCGCCCGCTCCCCTTGACAGACCGCGGATCGACGAAACCTTGGATGTAGGGGTTCGCTGTATTAATTCTCTTCTTACAATGGGCAAAGGACAGCGTGTGGGTATCATGGCGGGTTCCGGCGTCGGCAAATCAACACTTATGGGCATGATGGCACGCTATACGGAAGCGGAAGTCATTGTCATGGGGCTCATAGGCGAACGCGGACGGGAAGTTTTGGAATTTATGGAACGCGATTTAGGAGCCGAGGGCATGGCGCGCTCTTGCGTCATTGTCGCCACTTCCGACCAGCCCGCCCTTGTGCGCATGCGTGCGGCTTACGCGGCGACAGCCGTTGCGGAATATTTCCGCGACCAGGGCAAGAACGTGCTTCTTATGATGGATTCTGTAACACGTTTTGCCATGGCTTCCCGTGAAATCGGACTTGCCACGGGTGAACCGCCCACCACCAAAGGCTACACTCCCTCCGTCTTCGCCCAGCTCCCCCGTTTGCTGGAAAGGGCGGGACGTTCCGACAAAGGGACAATCACAGGTATTTATACCGTTCTTGTCGACGGCGATGATTTCAACGAACCTATCGCGGACGCCGTGCGTTCCATTTTGGACGGTCATATCGTGCTTACCCGCCAGCTTGCGGACAAAGGCCATTTTCCCGCCATTGACGTTTTAAAATCCATCAGCCGTCTGCGCAATGACATCATAGAGCCCGACCTTGTCAAGGCAGGCCGCATACTCACCAATCTGCTTTCCACCTATAACACTTCGGAAGACATGATCAATATCGGAGCGTACAGCAAAGGCTCGAACGCGGAAATCGACGCCGCCATCCAGTTCAACAAACCTATCAATGATTTTCTCATTCAAGGCATTTCCGAACCTGAAACTGTCGTGGACAGCTTTACCAAAATGCTTCAGTTGGCGGCACGGGCAGAACAAGCCATGCACACCCCAAGACAAGGCATGGACTTACCCCCTCAATAATCCGGACAGTCCGAAAGAAAATTAAGACAAAACCTTGACAGACTCTTATTTCATGCCTACTTTTAGGAAAACGACAAAGGAGCAAGTATGTCTAAAAAAAAACATCTGCATGAAAATACAGAAGAATATAACGAAGAATTCTGCGAAGAAAATTATACAGAATGTGAAAATACAGAAAAAACCGCTTTAAATCCGGAGGACTGCAAGGCGCTTGTCTGCCCTGACTGCACAATATTCAAAGAAGCTGAAGATACCCGCATCCGTGCTTTGGCAGAAATGGAAAATTTTAAAAAACGCCTGCAAAAAGAAAAAGACGAACAAATGGCTTATGCGGCGGAATCCGTTCTTGCGGATCTTTTGCCAACCCTTGACAATCTCGACTTGGCACTGCAATACGGAAGCAAGAATGAAGCATGCAAAGACACCATCATGGGTGTTGAAATGACGAAAAAGCTTCTTCTTGACGCTGTCAAAAAACATGGTTTGGAACCTGTCGGCACTGTCGGGGAAGCGTTTAATCCTGAATTTCATGAAGCCATCGCCCAAGCAGAACATGCTGAAATTCCCGAAGGGCACCTTATCGCCGTTATGCAAAAAGGCTATGTTCTCAAAGGAAGACTCCTCCGTTCCGCAAAAGTTACCGTTTGCAAAGCGCAAAACGCTTCCAACTTTGATACGACTGTTTAAGGAAATTCCATGCCTTCATTTCACTGCATAACCTACGGCTGCCAAATGAATGTCAACGACAGCGCATGGGTTGCGCGCGCTCTTGTCAAAATGGGCTGGAAAGAAAGCGGTATGGAAACCGCCGATTTTATTTTCATCAATACCTGTTCGGTACGTGAAAAACCACAGCACAAAGTTTTAAGCATGCTTGGCATTATTCGGGAAACCAATCCGAAAGCAAGCGTTGCAGTGGCAGGCTGCGTCGCCCAGCAAATGGGCGAAAAATTATGGGAAAAAAATGCGCATGTGCGCCTTGTGCTTGGCAGTGACGGCATAGCACATGCTCCGGAAGCATTTGAAAAAATTGCAAAAAATCCAAAACTCCGCCTTTCTTATTTAAAATTCACCAAAGAATTTCCAAACAGAAATCCGGAGCTTGATTTTTTTAAAAATATTCCGGTCCTACCCACCGGAACCGTTGAAGAAAGCACAAAAGGAAACGATACAAGGGCTTTTGTCAATATCATGCAAGGCTGCAACAACTTTTGCGCCTACTGCATTGTGCCCTATACCAGAGGACGCCAAAAATCCCGCCCGGCTTCTTCCGTTCTTGCGGAATGTCGGGAATGGCTTGAACGGGGTATTTGCGACCTCACGCTGCTTGGGCAAAATGTCAATGCCTACGGAAAAGACAATGCAGGCGATACGCCTCATTTTGTTGAATTATTATACGAAGTTGCAAAACTGGACGGTTTGAAGCGCCTGCATATCGTCACCCCTCATCCCCGTGATTTCTGCGACGCAACAGTCAATGCCTATAAAGAGTTGCCGGTGCTTGCCCCCCGCCTTCATCTGCCTTTGCAAGCCGGCTCCAACGCCATTCTTGAAAAAATGGGACGGGGATATACCAATCACGATTTCATGCGTTTAGTGGATAAACTCCGCAGCGCTCGCCCTGACATCGCTCTTTCCACCGACCTTATTGTCGGCTTTCCGACCGAAACGGAAGAAGATTTTCAAGAAACCCTGCGAATTATGAAAGAAGCAGATTTTATCGCCTCGTTTTCTTTCATCTATTCCGACAGACCGAATACCCGCGCCTCAAAAATGCAGGATAAAATCAATCCGAAAGTCGGTCTTGACAGACTCAACCGGCTTATGGAGCTGCAAAACGAACTTGGAGAAAAATGGCTGAAATCACGTGTCGGCATGGAAACCGACGTGCAGCTTGAAGCAAAAAGCGCCAAACCGAAATATTCGGAAATCAAAGACAATGATATTGCTGTTGAAACCATAAAAAGCGCAGAAAGCTTAAACGGCGACAGCGACGCCACAAGCTGGCAAGGGCATGACACATGGGGAAACACCGTAAACCTCATTATCCCTAACCGCTTGAATTATAAAACGGGTGACATCGCACCCGTAAAAATCGTCACAGCCAAAAAACATTCCTTGCTTGGAGAATTGAAATAACGTATGGATAAACAAGATTTACTTCTTGATGCGATTTTTTTTGAACATTGGGCTCGTTATTTTTGCTTTGAAGAAACAGAAGACGGCGTCAATGCCACAATTGAAATTCCGGAAGCATTATATGCGGAATGTAAGACACAGCTTCCCCATTTGCTGGGGCTGTTAGAAAAAATCCAACACAGCCCCATTGTGCTGAATGACGTGAAAAGCGCTATTTTTTCCTTTATCCGAAAAGAATTATCCCTGACCGACAATGAACTTGAGCATTTTCTGCACGAAATGAGCTTAAACGCGGATTTTAACCGCAAACTCAACATGTTCTACGGGTTCGTACAGGACGAAGCAGACAAAGACTCCAAAACCGAGGACTCCATGTCGGACGAAGAATATAAAACGTACCGCGCAAAAAAAGAAATTCCCCTCTTCCCCGCATGGATGGAACAATTCCATAACTGGGCAAAGGAAAATTAATCATACGCTCTCATGAGCCGATTAAAAACGGCAAACCTGTTTCAATAAAAAAACTCTCTTTGAAAAAAGAGAGTTTTTTTATTGAAAAGCTTGGGGGATAGTTCCCTTTCAAAACAACGTATGACAATAATCTTCTAACGCTATGCTATTGCTTAGTCTTGGCAATGCAGATTGAAAACACATCTTAAAAAAGATAGATCAAGCTAAAATTTCTCAAACTACCTCAAAACCTTATTCTTTTTCTTTTACTTCGTTCCAAAGTTCGTCCTTATCATCAAGGCTCATGTTTTCAAAATCAAGATTTCTTTCTCTGGCAAGCGCTTCCATCGCCTCGAAACGGGCGACAAAACGGTTGCATGTCAAATCAGCCGCGATATTCGCCTTTACGCCCATGCGCCTGCCAAGTTCCACAAGGCTGAAAATCATATCTCCAAGTTCATGCTCAATGTGTGCGGGATCGCCTTCCGCTTTAGCGTCAAGCAGTTCAAGCCATTCCGCTTCAACCTGCTTTTCCGCATCTTCATCATCATCCCATGTGAAACCGGCTTTTGCGGCTTTTGCATGAATACGGTAAGCACGGGTAAGAGCCGGCAAAGCAGACGGAATAGAAGCCAATGCCCCGTCAGAACCGCCTTTTTCAGCTTTTTCCTGATTTTTGATTTTTTCCCAGGTTTCATGCAAAGCTTCTTTGGATGTATCCTGATTTTCTTTTTTAGCAAAAACGTGAGGATGCCTGCGCTGCATTTTCTCCACGCTTTTCAGCAACGCATCGGCAAAATCAAAGGCGTTTTGCTGTGAATATTTATGGGCGATCAGCATAATGCCAAAAATGAGGTCGCCCATTTCATCGCAAGCGTCGGCAATATTGTTTTTGCGTACAGCGTCCACAAATTCAAACAATTCCTCAATGGAATATTCGGACAACGTAAGCGGTGTTTGCTCTTTATCCCAAGGACAGCCGCCGTCCTCCGCCAAAATTTTTTCAATAACGTCATTCATTGCAAGGATTGCTTGCGTCAATTTATTCACTTCCATATTTTCATCCCCATAATTTCATAATTTCCAAACACATAATCAGTTATTTTACCCATAATATCAAGCAGATACGGGATAGTGGCGGAATTGCTCACAAGCGGGTCGTCCCTGAGGAACCATGAAAGCACAAAAGCAACGATTCCCGTAAGAAAAACGGCTTTCACAAGACCAAAAACCGCGCCTAACAACCTGTTGATCCAGCCGGTAAAAGTAATTTGCATGATTTTGCTTAAAACTTTGACGATAAGGGAAACAACAAGAAAACTTCCCACCACGATAATCACAATGGCAAAGGGATAATTGAGCGAACTTTCACTGTAATTTCCGATGAAGCCGGCAACAGACTGCCCGTACATCCGCAACAGCACAACGCTTAAAACAATCGCGACAATGCCGGAAACTTCCTCAAAAAAGCCGCTGAACGCCCCTTTGATGAAAAAAAAGGCGAACACGATAATCACAAACAAATCAAAATAATTTATTGCCATGTTTTTTCCAAATAAAAAAAGGAACACTTGCTGTTCCTTTTTTATGGGTTATTGATTTGCAATAGCTTTTGGCGAAGCCATCGTATAAATTTCGTGAGGATCAAGAATCAGAACCACACTGCCGTCACCCATAATGCTGGCTCCTGACAAGCCTTGGATATTATTCAAATACATACCGAGAGGCTTGATAACAATTTCTTGTCTGTCAAGGAGCTGATTTACAACAAGACCAATCCGTCTATCGTTATCTTGTAAAATAACAACGGAAATAGTATCGTTATTAATGGTTTCTGGCAAGTTCAAAAGTTCCCCTAAATCCACAATGCCCAAAACTTCGCCGCGAAGCGTTACGGCATTGCGTCCATTGATACTCGTTAAAATATTGCTGTCAAGTTTTGTTGTCGTAGCAACAGCGTCAAGAGGAATGGCATAGGTTTGGTCACCCATTTTAATCATCAGCGCTTCAATAATCGCCAAAGTGAGCGGCAATGAAAGCGAGAAGCGCGTGCCTTGGTTAGGCACCGTATGAATGGCGATATTTCCTTTTAAATTCTTGATATTCGTACGGACAACGTCCATACCGACACCGCGACCTGAAATATCCGTAACAACTTGAGCGGATGAAAATCCGGGAGCGAAAATGAGTTCCACGGCTTCCCTGTCGGTAAGGGCTTTCGCTTCCTCAGGAGAAATAATACCTTTATTGATTGCAACTTCACGCATTTTTTCAGGGTCGATGCCTTTGCCGTCGTCTTCAATTTCAATGACAACAGAGTTGCCTTTATGATATGCGCGAAGGGTCACGCGACCTCCGGCGGGCTTGCCGAGAGCCAAACGTGTTTCAGCGTCTTCAATGCCATGGTCCACACTGTTACGGATCAAGTGCATGAGAGGGTCGTTGATCGCTTCAATAATGCTCTTGTCAAGTTCTGTTTCCTCACCCTCAAAAATAAGTTCGACTTCCTTGTTCACTTTTCTGGACAAGTCGCGGACGAGG
>DONZ01000094.1 GCA_003512875.1 Desulfovibrio sp.
TTAAATCAAAAGCCTAGTAAAACATACTAGGCTTTTTCATTTTTTTTGGGGAAATAATTCCCCCAAATTCCTAAACGCTAAAATTTCACGTACGACGTTTTGATAACACGGAAAAAACAAGCAATGATGCGATACTTGTGCCATATTGCCATTCATTATTCACACATGAAACACTCACGCAAGACAAAACCGCTAAAAAAATGTGAAAAAAAACGTTTTCGCTTTAACTGCTGCGGTAAAGAAAATGACCGATAACGACAGCAAAGATAAAAATCATCCCCGTAAAAGCGGGAAGTTAAAAGCAAGAACCAAAATCAGCATTTTTTTGCAGAAGCTTCATGGCTGTATTCAAGCACGGGAAAATCCTCGCCAAGTTTCGCTTTAATGGCTTTGACCATAAGCCCTTTATTGGGACAGGGAAAACCGATGGGAGTTCCTTTTCCGATACAGGAAGCAAGCATAATGACTTCCGCACCGCGTTCTTTAAGCATTGCAGCGCGTGTCACGGCTTTTTTGCCCGGACAGCCGCCGCAGCTCACAAAACCGACAACCTCACATTGACCGATACCGCTTTCCGCAAGAGATCCAGACCCTTCTTTCGCTGTTGTGAAATCCCGTGTTCCTGGACACATATCCTCTGTCTGCTGGCAACGAATAATACCTAATTTTTTCATAATACAGTCTCCTATAAGAATTTCTTATTAGTCTTTATGAACAGCAAAGTCAATATCCAAAAATTTTTTTTATGCACAAGGCTTTGACTTCTTAGGTGAAAAAGGTTTAGTATACACATTATTCTCATTTTACACAACAAGGAAAAAATATGTCCATTATTTATAAAAAAAGCGCTTCCAGAACTCTCTTAATGGAAGAGCGTGAACACCCACAGCTTTACCGCGAAGTATTCCCTTATTCCAAAATCGGCCGCATCGAATTTGATGATGTCACCATTCCTCCCCGTCCCGCCAATCCTTTTTTCATTACAGACACAACATTCCGTGACGGGCAGCAAGCGCGCCCGCCTTACAGCGTAAAGCAGATAGCCCGCATGTTCGATTTGCTGCATAAATTAGGCGGAAAAAGCGGACTCATACAAGCCTCCGAATTTTTCATGTATTCCCAAAAAGACAGAAAAGCCATCGATACCTGCCGGGCGAGAGGATACCGTTTTCCGCGTATAACAGGCTGGATAAGGGCGAATATCGATGATTTGAAAATCGCCCGGGATATGGAATTCGATGAAGTGGGCATGCTGACCAGTGTTTCCGATTACCACCTTTATCTGAAGCTCGGCAAAAACAGAACAACAGCCATGAATGATTATTTAAAGCTTGTGGAACAAGCCCTTGCATGGGGCATTGTGCCGCGCTGCCACTTTGAAGACATCACAAGGGCGGATATTTACGGCTTTTGCCTTCCTTTTGCAGGTAAACTCATGGAATTGTCAAAGCAGGCATCCATGCCCGTCAAAATCAGATTATGCGATACCATGGGCTTTGGCGTTCCTTATGGCGGAGCGGCGCTTCCCCGTTCCGTTCAGCGTATTGTGCGCGCTTTTACGGATGAGGCGGGCGTTCCCGGAGAATGGCTTGAATGGCATGGACACAATGATTTCCATAAAGTCCTTGTCAACGGAGTGACGGCTTGGCTCTACGGCTGCGGAGCCGTAAACGGAGCATTGCTCGGCTTCGGCGAAAGAACAGGCAACACGCCCATTGAAGCCCTTGTTATAGAATATATTTCCTTAACAGGACAGGACGAAGCAGCAGACACGGCAGTCATTTCCGAAATCGCCGAATTTTTTGAAAATGAACTTGAATATAAAATTCCGCCGAACTATCCTTTTGTGGGGGCGGAATTTAACGCAACGGCAGCAGGCGTGCATATTGACGGTTTGGCAAAAAATGAGGAAATTTACAATATTTTCGATACGAAAACAATTTTGGGACGTCCTGTTCCGATTATCATTACGGATAAGGCGGGCAAAGCGGGCGTCGCCTATTGGGTGAACCACCACTTCAAACTGGAAGGGGAAAACCAAATCAGCAAACAGCACCCAGCCATAGGCAAGCTTTACAATGAAATCATGAAAGCCTATGAAGAAGGACGCAACACATCATTCTCCACGCAAGAAATGCTTGTGCTGACCAAACGGTACCTGCCGGAACTTTTTGTGACAGAACTGCAAAAAATCAAACGCCTCGCAGGCCGCCTTGCAGCCCATATCATTACGAAGCTTGCCGGCGTCTGCGTCGCCGAAAGCGGAAACGAAGAAACAATCAAAGCCATGAACCTTTTTGTCGAACAGTATCCGTTCATTCAATTCCTGACTCTGAACAATATCAAAGGGGAGCTTTTGGAAGCAGTCATCACTGATCCGAGCTATCAGGAAAAATACGGCAATTTACCGAAAAAAGGTTATGACTATTCCGGCCGTGAATGGTTTAAAGCGCCTATCAGCACAGGTAAGCTGCACATCAGCGATTTATACCAATCCCAATACACAGGCAAACTGATCATCACCGTTTCCATGGCGGTCACCAACGAAGACGACGATATCACGGGCGTCATCTCGGCGGATATACAACTGGAAGAAATCCTTATCCGTGAAGCCGAACTTGAAGCGGCAGAACGGGCGGAGAACATGGAAGAATAAAACCCCAAAGAATTGCAGATAAAAAACAGAGAACAATTATGAGAAAATTTTTCATCACCACGCTTTTGGCAATGGCTTTATTGTCAAATCTTGTCATATCAACGGCTTTTTCAGCAACTGCGGCGGACAAAGAAGCGTTTAAAGCCATGCTCATCGAAGTATTGAAAGAAAATCCGGAAATTCTTTTTGACATCATGAAAGAGAACGACAGCAAATTCATCCAGACCATAACGTCCGCCTCCGAATCCGCCCGTGTCAATGAATTAGAGGCAAAATGGCAGCAGGATAAAAAAATCGTAAAGAATTTTACGACCGAAAAACGCCCCATGCTCGGCGATAAAAACGCGCCCAACACCTTATATGTTTTTTCTGATTTCTTATGCACCTATTGCCAAAAAACCGCCGGTACCGTCGAAACGTTCATCAAACAACACAAAGACGTAAAATTGGTTTTCAAAGCCTACCCCAAAAATGACGACAGCAAAATCGCCCTGCGCTGGTTCTATTTGATGAATCAAAAAGACAGCCAAAAAGCATGGCAATTGCACGATACGGTTTTTGTCCATCAACAAGCCTATGCCGCAAATCCTTTGCAAGTCCTCAAAGAAATCGTCCGCCAGCAAGGCTATGATCCGGAAAACATAGCCAAGGAAGCGGAAAGCAAAAAAGCCGAACTGGACGCCCTTATCAACGAAGATATCAGCGAAGCGAAACAATACCAGGTAACAGGAACACCGTACTTGTTCATTAATAATCTCGTGCTCGTCGGAACGCAAAATTTAACCACTTTGGAAAGTGCTTTGAAGTTTTCTTTAAAATAATATGAAACCTTGCAGTATTCTCACTATCGGCAATTTTGACGGCGTGCACTTGGGACACCGCCATATTATCGAGCATTTAATACAATTTGCCTCTTCTTCCGCCTATCGTGAACAATTTTTTGAAAAACATCAAGAGCTTATTCCCTATTACCGTTTGGACATGCAAACAAATCCCGTTTCCTGCCTTTTGACGTTCAAACCACATCCTGCAAGCGTGCTGGGCAATAAATTTTACATTCCGCTCATGACGTATGAAAAACGGCTCGGCGTTTTGAACGCTTTTCCTTTGCATAACGTGGAAGAACTGCCGTTCACAAAAGAGTTTGCCGCCAAAACAAGTGAAGAATTTTGTGAATTTCTTGCCGGACAATACAATATCGCCATGCTTTTCATCGGGCATGATTTCAAAATAGGACGGGACAGAGCGGAAAAAGAAAAACTTGCAGAACTTGGGAAACAATATGGTTTCGCCGTCTATGCCCATGCCCCGGTGCTTTTGGAAAATAAAGAAATCATCAGCTCCACTAAAATCCGTGAAGCCCTTCTATCCGCCGATATAAAAAAAGCGAACGCCATGCTTGGTTATGCATATCATTTGTCGGGAACTGTACAGCACGGTTTCAACAGAGGAGGAAAACTTTTAGGCTTTCCAACCGCCAATTTGTTGGAGGATACGCTTATCGTGCCTAAAAACGGGGTCTACGCGACAAAAGTAAAAATCCTCGATCCCCGTTTTACAGAAAATATGCAAAGTCCGGAATTTTTCGGAATGACGAATATAGGCTATAATCCGACATTCAATAATGATTGCCGAAGCATTGAAACCTTCATTTTTGACTTTGACGCGGATATTTATGATTGCGAGATAGAAATTTCTTTTTATGATTTTCTGCGGAATGAAAAAAAATTCAATTCCGCAGAGGAACTCATACGGCAACTCACGGAAGACAAACAAAACATTCAAACCATATTGACTGCGAACAGGTGATGATATGAGTGAAATCACACGCTTCGGCGTTTCCATTGAAACCGCGCTTGTGGAAGCTTTTGACACTCTCAGCAAAGAAAAAGGCTTTGCCAACCGCTCCGACGCCTTGCGCCAATGCATGCGGAATGCTTTGCAGGAAGAAGCGAACACAAATCCCGACGCTAATGTCAGCGGCGTGCTCAGCGTCATTTACGATCACCACAACAGCGATTTATCAAAAAAACTTACCGGGCTGCAGCATGAAGTCCATGAAATCGTGATGACAAGCCTGCATGTGCATTTAGACCTGCACCACTGCCTTGAAGTGATGATTTTAAAAGGACGAAACTGTAAAGTACAGGAACTAGCAGACAAGCTTTCCACCGCCCGCGGCGTTTTAAAAGCGAATCTCGCCATAACAAGCATCGACACCCTTGCAAACTCCTGCCATACGCATGATAAACACTGCCACACAGGCAAACACAATCATAATTAAGGTTCATTATGAAAAATTCCTGCGCTCCTTTGGAAGATATACAAAGCACAAAGGCGAAACACCCTTTGGCCATTGATAAAGTCGGAATAAAAGACTTCCATATTCCTCTTGTCGTACGCGACCTTGCCAACGAAAAACAGCACAGCATTGCAAAAGTTGATATGAGCGTGGATTTGCCGGCTGACTTCAAAGGCACGCACATGAGCCGATTTATAGAAGCGCTTGAAGAATGGCGGGAAAACTCGGAAGAAAAGCTTGATTACGCCTCGCTCAAAAACCTGCTTGAACAAGTGCGGAACAAGCTCAATGCCCAAAAAGCCTATCTCAGTTTCAATTTTCCTTATTTTATCACCAAAAAAGCCCCGGTAAGCCATGCCGCCGCGCCTGTTTCTTATCAATGCCGCTTTACGGGCGAATGGGATAAAACATGGGACAAGCCCGCTTTTCTTATTGAAATAGAAGTGCCCGTGACAACAGTCTGCCCTTGTTCCAAAGCCATCAGCAAATACGGAGCGCACGGGCAACGCACCTATATCAAAATGCACATCAAACTTTCCAAATTTTCTTGGATAGAAGAATTTGTCCATATCGCCGAACAAGCCGGTTCCGCCCCGATTTATGCCGTTTTAAAACGCCCTGATGAAAAATTTGTCACGGAGCAAGCCTATGAAAATGCCTATTTTGTGGAAGACGTGGTGCGGACAGTCGCCTATCAACTGGATAAGCATGAACATGTGGAATGGTATACCGTCATTGTGGAAAGCTGTGAATCCATTCATGGGCATAATGCCTTCGCCATGATTGAAAAAAAATAACTGTTGAAAAAAATAAATTTCACCCCGTACGAACACGCTTTTCACCGTGCCCTGGGATTATCTGTGAAATTATTTTTTTCCGGCTTTTTGTTCCGATAAAATCAAGCCTGCCAAGGTCAATGCCGCACCTATTCCCATTAATGCCGTCAATTGCTCTTTTAAAACAAGCGCGGAAGTGAAAACGGTTATCACCGGAACCAAATAAATATAAACGCTGGTTTTTACCGTTCCCAATTCCCTGACTGCAAAATTCCAAGTCACAAAACAGAACGCCGAAGCCCCGAGACCTAAGAATATCATATTAAATAAATAGATGGAATGCGTGAAACGAAACAAATCCAAACGAAAATCCGAAAACCACGCTGCCGGTATCATAAATATGATTCCATAAAAAAACGTCCTTCTTGTGGAAAGAAAAACAGGATACCCCATCTTGCTGATTTTTCTGACTAAAAGTGAATAGCATGCCCAAACAAGAGCTGCGCTGAGAGCGAGAAAATCCCCTAAAGGATCAAGAGTGAATTTCATTCCGTTATAACTGATAAAAATTATTCCGACCATTGCGCAAACAAAACCGATAAAAAAACGCAGCCGCAATTTTTCTTCTGAAATAAAAAACAGATGTGATAAAATCGCTGTGAAAAAAGGTGCCGTGGACATGATAACGCCGACATTGGAAGCAAACGTAAAGGTCAATGCAATATTTTCCAATAAATAATACAGGCATATTCCGCATAATCCGGCAAAAACAAAGACCGGTTCGTGCTTACGGTCCGTTACTTTCAATTTTTTCGGATACAATAGCAATAATGCGGTATACCCTATTACAAAGCGGAAAAATAAAATTTCAACAGGCAGGAAACCTTCCAAAAGAATTTTTGTTGAAATGAATGTCGTTCCCCATATGATGATTGTGAACATAGCAGCCAAGTGCCCGATTATCTTGCTTTTATCCGTCATGTCTGCCTCTTTTGCCTATGCCGGAAAAAATTCCGTGATACGCACCGGGACTGATTCCGATAAGCTTGTTAAAATAATGCGTGAAATGGCTTTGGTCAAAAAATCCGGTTTGACAAGCGACATCTGCGGGCGGTATTCCTTTTTCCAATAATATTTTTGCTTCATTGACGCGCACGGCCTCCAAATACCGATACGGTGAAATTCCTTTTTCCTTTATGAAAGCCCGCAGTAAGGTTGATTTGCTCAATCCCGCATGCCGGCATAGTTCTTCCAAACTAATCCGTCCGCCATACTGTTCCCGCATAAACTCACATGCTTTTTTGACTTGTTCCCCGCATTCAGGCAAAGCAGTTTCACAAAACCTCCCGTAATTCCGTATCAATGCGGAAATAAGAAACAATATTCCCTCTTCTTTTTCAAAATCAGAAGCGCCATTCATTATTTTTTCATGCAATGAATAAAAATAATACATTATTTCAGCATGATAAAAAACATTTCGTAAAAACAGGGGAAGTTTTCGCTTTCCGGTAATCTCCTCGGTTAATTCAAGCATTCTTTTTCGGGAAATATTGAAACAGCGGTATGCAAAGGTCCTTTCGTCATTTTGCCTGCACCCATGGGTATCTTCGGGATTAAACAAAAGAATGCTTCCTTTTTTCAGCTGAGATTTCCTATTGTTGCAAAATAAAAGCCGTTCCCCTTCCCCAACCAATCCGAGCACATAATATTCATGAAAATGGTTGGGAAAAGGCTGGACGATACCATTGAAGCAATACGCTTCTATGCATAATCCGCTGTCATAAACGGCTGTCCGCATTCCTTTCTTCATACAACCTCCCTTCTCTCCGTCTACCATTGTTTCATGAATAATTCTTGTAAAATATGTTCATTTAAAAAAAACGCACAACCTATGAAAAAACGGTATAGTTTCACACTATACCGTTTTTTTTCAAGCCGTCACATCGGCTTTTTCATTTCTATCAATCTTCTTATACAAAGAAAATAAAAGTGGTAAGAATGAAAATCGGCCACAAAATACCGATGGACCAAAGCATGTAGCCGAAGAAGCTGGGCATCTTCACGCCGCTGTTTTCAGCAATGGAACGGACCATAAAGTTAGGAGCATTACCAATATACGTTACAGCGCCCATAAATACCGCACCGGCGGAAATTGCGGCAAGCGTGCCCACATGATGCATAAGGTATGCGGCGTCGCCGCCGGCGGTATTGAAGAATACGAGGTAGGTCGGAGCATTGTCCAAGAATGAGGACAAAATACCGGTAAGCCAGAAATACATATAGTTGAGCGGTTCGCCTGTCGCCGGATCGGAAACCATGCTGATAAGGCTTGCAAGGCTGCCTTCAGTGCCTGCGCGCAAAATAGCAAGGGCGGGAATCATGCTTAAGAAAATGCCGATAAAGAGCTTTGCGACTTCCGCAATCGGTTCCCAGTTGAAATCATTGAGTTCGCGGCATTCCTTGGAAGTAAACTTCATGGATAAGAACACAACGCCGAGCAAGCACAAATCACGGACAACGTTTTGCAATTCGACAGGAATGCCGTATACATGGAACGTCACGCCGGGGTTCCATGAACCGCTCAGAAGAACAAGCCCTACGATACAAGCGACAAACAAAAGGTTGATCTTGCCGTCCAAGCCGAGTTTTTCAGCATTGGCGGAAGAAGCAGGAATCGGAGAACCTTCTTTTTTGAAAAGAACGGTATCGATGACAAAATAAATCGCCAATAACAAAACGGAAATAAATGCGGTTTTTACAAAAAGGTGCACTGTTGTCCAGAAGAAGCTGACACCTTTCAAAAAGCCTAAGAAAAGCGGAGGATCACCAAGAGGAGTCAAAGAACCGCCGATATTCGCAACCAAGAAAATGAAGAACACGACTTGGTGCACCTGGTATTTGCGGTGTTTATTGGCACGAAGAAGAGGACGGATAAGGAGCATTGCGGCGCCTGTCGTACCAATCCAGCTGGCGATAATGGTACCGAAAGCCAAAAGTCCCGTATTGACGGCAGGAGTTCCGACCAATGTTCCTTTTAAGCGGATACCGCCTGCGGCAGTGAAAAGAGCAAGCAAAAGAATGATGAAAGGCAGATATTCAAGCAAAATGGTTTCAACGGCATAAAAGCTCACAAGGTCGAAACCGAGTATGAATGTTGCAGGAACCAAAAAAGCGAGCCCCCAGAATAACGCGACTTTACCAAAATGGTGATGCCAGAAATGAGGCACGGCCAAAGGTCCGATAGCAATGGAAAGCAGCATGCAGACAAACGGAATTACCCAATAAAGTTCCAAATCCTTTGGAAAGGTCGGATGTCCATGAGCCGCGAAGGCAGCAGACGGAAGCAAAAGCATTACAGCCAATAAAGGCAATAAAAAACGCATCTTAGGCATTAGTGTATACTCCTTATAAGATTTCAAGGCAGGATTACTTTAGCATTAAAACCATAACCAAGCAAGAAAAAAACGGCATACCGGGCAAGAACAATTAATTTTTCTTGACAAGCACGCAAAGAAAACGCACAAAAAGACATGGACGCAAGCACAATAAGAACACTTTCCCCCACAACACACAGACAAGAAATTTACATCTTCGGAAATGAAAAAAAATACCTCAATTTTTCCTCCAACGACTATTTGAATATCGGTACGAATGAACACCTGCGGAACAGTTTTCTTGAACAAATTCTGAAAAAACAAAATCCCTTTACAAAAAATCTGTACCGGGAAGCCCTTTTTTCCTCTTCCTCTTCCCGCCTTTTAAGCGGAAATACCGCCCCGTATACGCGTTTGGAAACATTTTTGGCAAAGTGGTTTGAAAAAGAATCCGCCCTTCTTTTCAATTCCGGCTATCATGCCAATTTAGGCATCATCACGGGATTAATGCAAAAAGGCGACTGCATTTTTTCCGACAAACTCAATCATAACAGCATACTTGCCGGCATACGCCAAAGCGATGCGGATTATTTTCGCTACAAGCATTTGGACTGCGGTCACCTTGAGGACTTGCTCAAAAAGCACCGTTCTTCCTATAAAAACGCATTGATTGTTTCCGAATCGGTTTTTTCCATGGACGGAGACAAAGCCTCTTTGAACGATTTAATCAGCCTCAAAGAAAAGTATCAATGCCTGCTCATGCTTGACGAAGCGCACGGGACAGGTGTTTTAGGCGAAAACGCCCAAGGCTTGTGCACGGAAGAAAAAAATGTTCTTCCCCATATCGATATTGTCATGGCGGCTCTTGGAAAAGCCCTTGGCTCGCAAGGCGCTTTTTGCGTTGCTGACAAAAAGATTATTGACAAACTCATCAATCATGCCCCAACATTTATTTTTTCAACAGCCCTTGCCCCCATACAGGTTTTATGGACGGAATTTCTGCTGACGCAAAATTTTACCCATATTTTGGAACAACAGAAAAAACTCAAAAAACTTCTTTCGGAATTTTCACTTTCTTCCCACATTGTGCCCGCCGTCATCGGAGAAAATGAAGATGCTGTCAATATGGCGAACCATTTGCGGAAAAAAGGCTTTTTTGTCTTGCCTGTCCGCCCTCCCACCGTCCCTTTGCACACTGCCCGCTTACGCCTTTCCCTTTGCGCCGATATGCCGAAGGAAGAACTGGCTCGTCTTTTTTCAGAAATGGAAGCATACGAATGCGCTGTGAATGGTTAACGCAAAACAAAAGCGACAGCCTTATCCTTTTTTTCAACGGCTGGGGCATGACAAGCAAAAGTATTGAGCATTTGACGGCGGAAAACGCTCGAACCCGCGCATTCGATTGTCTGCATTTTTTTGATTATCAAAATAGGGAAGTGCCGCAATCTAATTTTTCCGGTTATGCAAAAATCTATTTGATTGCGTGGTCCATGGGCGTTTATATGAGCAGTCTGCTGCAGCTTCCCTTTACAAAAAAAATTGCTTTTTGCGGCACCGGAAATCCCATAGACGCAGGCGAAGGAATAGCGCCAAAAATCTATACCCTCACCATCGACAGTTTTTCCGAAAAAACGCTTCCCCTGTTTTCCAGAAAAATCGGTTTTGCCATGGATACGAACCGTCCCGCAACAGAATTGCGGCAAGAGCTTATTGCGATACAAGGTTATGATTTACCAAAAGCTACCTTTTTCGACTGCGCTTTCATAGCTAGCCAAGACAGCATTTTTCCTCCCAAAGCCCAAGAGAAGCATTGGGCAAAAAACGCAAAAAAAATTATTTCACTCAACTGCAAACACTACCCTTTCCACCTCTTTTCATGCTGGCAGGAAATACTCGATGCTTAAATTGAACACAATACGGAAAAATTTTTATGAAAGCCGTTCCACCTATGAAGACAATGCTTTCATTCAAAGGAACATGGCGGAAAAATTAGCCTCAATGCTTGGCAATTCCTATAAAATCATTTTAGAAATCGGGTGCGGCACAGGCACGCTGACAAAGCACATTTATGCGAAATGCTCTTTTGAACAATACCATGCCCTTGATATTGTTCCGGAATACGGCGAGTTACTGCAAAATAAATTCCCGAAACTGCTCTACACGGTCTTTGACATGGATATGCTGCAAGATTATGAACCGACACGGAATTTCGATTTAATCCTTTCCAATGCGGCAATCCAATGGAGCAAAA
>DONZ01000080.1 GCA_003512875.1 Desulfovibrio sp.
TGCCAGCCTGCCCTAAAATGATATTGAGGGAAAGGGAAAGAAGCGTGCCCAGACCTACGCTGACAAAAACAGCCGTCCAATAGGAGTTGAGCATTTGGGGCAAAACCGCCATGAAAAGGGCGAAAAGTCCGAAGCCGTAAAAATAGGAATATTTTGAAGATAGGTTTTTCGCAATCATAATTTGTCAGCCACCCTTTCCCCTAAAATACCCGTAGGACGAATGATGAGAATAAGAATAAGCACAAAGAAAGAAATGGCGTCTTTCCATGCGATAGTGAGATAAGCCGCGCCCAAGGTCTCGACAAGTCCGAGAATGAGCCCGCCGATCATGGCTCCGGGAATATTGCCGATACCGCCCAAAATAGCGGCGGTGAAAGCTTTCAGTCCATAGGAAAATCCCATGCTGTAATCAATTTGCCCGTAGGCAAGTCCGACCATGAGGCCTGCGACTCCGCCAAGCCCCGGACCGATGAGAAAAACCAGGGCGATAATGCGGTTCACATTGATACCCATGAGTTTAGCCGCTCCCTGGTCAATGGCGGCGGCGCGGATGGCGGTTCCTGTTTTGGTTCTGTGGATAAACCAATATAAAATAAGCATGAGCATGACGGACGCGGCAATGAGCACAAAGCGGATAAGCGGCACGCCCATGCCGAAAAGGCTGATAATCGTTGTCGGCCGAACACTTTCAGGATAAACATAATAATTGCCGCCCCAGATCAAAAGAATGGCGTTTTGGAAGAAAATAGATGCGCCCACGGCGGAAACAACGGCAGAAAGTCTGCTTGCATTACGTAAAGGACGGTAAGCGATACGTTCCAGAAGTCCGCCGACAAGGGCGACAAGTCCCATAACCATGAGGGCTACAAGGATAATGGCGCCGTAAACAGGCAGAATATCCGCAAGACGATAACTTACGAACAGCGTCATGCCAAGGTATGCCCCTATCGTGAACAAATCGCCGTGCGCGAAGTTGATAAGCTTAAGAACGCCATAAACCATCGTATAGCCGAGAGCGACAAGGGCGTAAATGCCCCCGATGGCGAGACCGTTGATAATTTGTTGAAAAAATTGCTCCATAACTAACCGTATCCAATAAAAATCTTCAGCACGAACCATTCATTTTTTCTTAAAAAGCGGAAAAAAGCAAGTTTTTTCCTTAGATAAAATCATAAAAAAAACGCATTAGGCGTATTCTTTGACAATGCTCCTGTTTCTTCCCGCCTCTTTGGCTTGGTAGAGGAGTTTGTCTGCAAAATCAAGAAGTTTTTCAAAATCGCCGTATTCAATATGCTGTTTCGGAGTAAAATAGGTGATACCCGCGCTGAACGTGACGGAAACGGAACCGGTTTCCGTTTCAACGCTCAAAGCCGCAACATTCTTTCTGAACCGTTCATCGATGCTAGAAATGAATTCTATGGCGACATTGGGGAAAAGAATAACGAATTCTTCTCCGCCAAGACGGCAGCAGAGATCCGAATCGCGAATGCTCTCCTGAATTTTTCGGGCAAATTCTTTAAGAGTGAGATCGCCGACAGTATGTCCGTACGTATCGTTGATTCTTTTGAAATGGTCAAGGTCGAAAAGAAAAAGAGCGCATGTATGCCCTCTGTCCGCAGCGAAATTGATTGCGTTGAGAAATTCTTTTTTAAGGGCGTTCCTGTTATAATAATTTGTCAGAGGGTCATGCGAAGAAATCTTTTCAAATGTCTGGGAGGATTGGTGAAGTTCATGTATGGTCGAACTGATGTGTTTGACAATGGACTGAAACGCGCCTGAATCATTATGAAGTTCATCGGAAGAAGCGTAATTTTTCTCTTTGCCGATCTCCAGTATTTGCCAAACCAAATTGCGCAGTTCCATTTGAATGGCTTTAAGCTGGGCTATGGAATAATTGCGAGTGTTCGGGGAATGTTCCAAATTGCCTTTTCTTATGGATTCGCAAAATTCCTGTATGTCCGCAAGAGTATTCTGTATTTGTTTAAATTCCGAAATGTCGTTTAAAAATTCGGGGGGATGAAACTCTTTTGCGTTTTGCTGCAAAAGTTCAAGAATAATATGCAGTATTTCCTGGGCGTCTTTACTTAATCGCGTATGTTCTTTGCTTAGTTCGTCAGCTTGTTCTTGAAGAAGTTTATTTTGTTCATCGCTGAAAGGCATAATCATTTATCCGTTTTTTGCGCTTCAAAACGGCAAGTTCTGCCTCCAAGACACCAACAATCGATTTCTTTGACAGAATACCTGTTTCCTGTCTGAAAATCCAAAGCACCTTTGATAAAGCCTTCGTCATAGTGGCAGGTTTCCATGCCCGTATCGGGAAGCCCCGAACAGTCGAGGTCTTCTTCTATGGAAATAATAAGATTGATATCATCTTGGGAAACTTGTTCCACACGCAAAATCCCAATTTTAAATTCCTGCAGCTTTTTTTGAAGAAGAGAAAGGAAAATATAAAGCGTTTCCTGTTTTCCGACAAATTTTTCAACAAAACTTTTCCCTGCCAATTTTCCCGCTTCAAAGAAAATATGGTCGACTTTCTCTTTAGAGCCTAATTCCTGCTCTAAAACATCGCGTATGGTGAATTGAAAAAGACGGTATATTTCAAGACGGGTGTCTTCGCCGATATGAGGACGCCCTTTTTTAACATCTCCAATTAATTCCCAAGAAAACGGATAAACCCTGTTTGCCATAGTTTTTCTCTAATCATGCATAATTTATTGGTGAAAAATTAGCACAAAAGAGAAAAATCCGCAAGCGATTAGATTTCGTTTTCAGCGTTCAGTTTTTCAAGACAGTCTTTTAACAATACTTTCGTAGGGGTGATGTCTTGCGGAACTTGCAAGGCAAGACGCTTTTTATAGTTGATAAAGATAGGTCCCGAAAGGTTCAGGGTGATGTCTTCCGGTTTTCCGTGAGGAATGGTCACCGTAACAAAAACATTGATGTCTTCCGCCGATTCCGCCTGCAAGATGTTTTGTTCCGCTTCGCTGAGCTTAACCGTATATTCGCTGAGGAAGAAATACGGGTCGGTAATCAAGACGCCGAAATCAGGGGTTTTTGTGCTTTGGTAAATATAGAAAGGCGAATTTTGCCTGTATTCGATGATGGTGTATTCCTTTTCATCGTCATAGCCGATAAGCCCTTTGGGCATATGGATAAATTTATCTCTGTCAAGCTCAATATTGCCGATTCGCGTTTCCATGAGCCTTGAATAATTGGCATTGTCGGCAAGTTCCTTATTGTCGGAACTGCCTGCTGAAATATTATCCTGCATGACACGCTTATAAACCTCTTCACGGTATACCGTCATGGTATCGGGAAGGTTGATTCCGATACGGGCCTGTTTGCCCTGCACGCTGATAAGGGTAACTTTTATATCATCGCCAATATAAAGGCTTTCGCCCGCTTTTCTTGTTAAAATAAGCATATGCCACCTATAAAGTGTTAAATATAATTCAAAAGGCTTAAGTTCATAATCATGCTGGACGTTTGCAAAACCCCTTGGTACATCACTTGCTGCTTTTTAATATTATTGAGAAGCGTAGGCAAGTCAATATCTTCAATATTGCTCATGCGCTCCTGCTGATTGAGCTGATGGGTCTGCATGACAGTCAGATTCGCTTCGACACGGTTGCTTCTTCCGCCGATATTGGCAAGCTTCGTGACCAAATGCTCGCTCATTTTTCTCAAATCTTCGACAGATTGTCCGCAGCCGTCGCTGTTATTGGTTTCACAGTACGCAATCAAATCCGAAATTGTTTCAAAGATATTGGGTTCTTCCACCGGGGTGGCGTGATTGCTGCCCTTCGCCTGATAAAGACCGCCGAAAATATCCTTGCCGTCGTTGGTGATATGCACGAAATCTCCGGGAGCGATTTCATAGCCCTGTTCTTCCGCCCTGTTCGGACGGACGACGAATTGGGAGCCGGCATCGATGCTTACGCCGTTCTTCGCTTCAACATCGACGTATCCTCCCGGGACAACGACGCGAACAGACGTGCTGCCTGCAGAAGTTGTGGCTTTTCCCGTCTCCCATGTCAAGCCATTGTCTTTGCTGTATTGAAATTCAATGGTGCCGTCTTGTCCGACGCTGACATCATCGGGAAATTTAATCTGCACATCGGATTTGAAAATACCCTGTGCATCGGCAGAACCGATACTGTCGCCGTAAACATCCACTTCCGGAGGAAAATCGTTGTCATCTCCGATATAATGGGCGGAAGGACGGATATAGAGCATGGAACCGTTGGAAGGTGAAGTTTCCGCATCCGGATTATAGGCGGTGACTTGCACCGGCGCCGCAGTCGGAGGATTGGTGGGAGGAACGGCCTCAGGCAATGTCATATTGACAAGGCAACCGTCGAGATTGAGCGTCGTGTCGCCTGCCGCAAGGGTTTTTGTCACCCATGTTTTTCCGCCGTCTTTTGAATATTCGTAAGTAAGGTCGTTCGCTCCGCCGATTTCACCGTCCTGAGGAAAACGAATCATGGCTGTTTGAGGCAGCTCTCCCTGCACATCAAAAATCGCCTTATTGAATTCCGCACTTTCCGTCATGACTCCGAGTTTTTTCGTATAGGCGGGACTGTCGGTCTTATGTCCGGAAAAAATATGCGTGCCGTTATATTCCGTATTGGCGATATTCATCAGAAGCTCGAAATTCTGTCTGAGCTCCGTGGCTATCTGCATTCTGTTTTCAGGAGAATACGTTTGCGAGGACGCTTGTTCGGCAAGTTCCGTGATACGCGTCAGCACGGTTTGCGCTTGCTGCAGCGCTCCGTCCGTACTTTTAAGCCAGGCTCTCGCTTCTTTGGAGTTGTCGATATAGGTCGCGTTGATATTGATGGAAGCGCGGTAATTGAGAATATGCACCGTGCCTGTCGGATCGTCGGAAGGATTGTTGACACGTTTTTGAGTGGACATTTGTATGCCGTAATTCATATAATCGCTAAGAATAGTGTTCATATTCTTGCTCATTGAATTATACATCATATTATGGGTAATGCGCATACGGTTCTCCTTTCAGGCTTGCTATTGCTTCAATCCGAGCAAGGTTTCAAACATTTGGTCTGCTGTGGAAATAAGCTTTGCAGCAGCTGTGTAGGAATGTTGATATCTGATCAATAAAGTAAGTTCTTCGTCCAAGTTCACGCCCGCAACGGATTGGGCTTGTGTTTCCGCTTCATTGGCAAGGGTTTGGTAATAATCGGCATTAAAATTGGCGTTTCTTGTGTCAGAGCCTATATTTCCGACTATTGCGGCGTAATAGGATAAGAGGCTTTCTTCCCTTGTTTCCCAAACCGTGGTGATTTTAATGGGAGCTTCCGCAAGCTTTCCGATTTGCTGGGCTATTGTTCCGTCGCCGATATTGCCTTCCGTCTGCCCGTCAATGGAGGCGGAGTTGATATATTCCGGATTATCCACCAAATTCGGGTTGATATGGATAGTCGAAGCGCTGTCGCCTCCGAAAAATGTGTTGATGCCGAGAGCCGCCCAAAGTCCTGTCGTATCGGAACCCATTTTAAATTCCACGTCTTCGGCGGCGGTCAATTGAAGCATACCGCCTTCAATGGTCGCTGTGACAAGTTGCTTGCCGTTGTCATCGACGAAACTGCGGTTGATGGCGGCGGCTACATCCTGCAAACTGTGCTTGTTCGGATCGAAGTTTTCAGGAGGATTGCCGGCGGGATTGAAATTCAACGAACCGGATAAAAGAGGTTCTCCGGTCTTATCATTATAAAAATGCAGATTCAGGTTTCCTTCGGTCAGTCTGTCGTGGAACGCATACGTTTGCCAATCGCTGCCAAGAGCCAAATCGGGTCTTTCGATTTTTGTCGTTCCGAGTATATGGTTGAAACCGTCAAGACCGGTGCCTTGGCTGTGTATGCGGTTCACTTCCCAAATAAGGCTTTCCGCCAACGCGTCAAGCTGGGCTTCGTATTTTGATATTCTTTTGTCGCGTACTTCACAGTATGCCCCGAGCTTGCCCCCTAAGGATTCCATATCAAGGTTCTTGCTGACGTTGATAGGGTCACGGGTTGGTTCGTGCCAAAAGACACTGTCCTTCGGAACGATATAAAACTTATCGCCGATGTCGAAATAAGGGGTATCGCCTTCTTTCAGCCCGTCGCCGGAAAATGATATTTTCAATTCCGCAATGTCAAGCTTTTCGCCGACAGGAGGAACGGTAAAGACATTGTTTCCCTTGGAATCGGTAACCCATGATTTTCCGCCGTCGATGGAAACTTTAAATTCCGTCGGGCTGACAAATTCCATGGTGTATTCATAAGCGCTTGAACCTTCGAAATGCAATTCGCCGGTAAAGTTCTTACAGTCGTTTTCGTAAAAAGGACCTTGGTTGGAAAGGTGGTATTTGGTTTGATTTTCAAGCAAAGGCATACCTTCCTTGAGGTACACTTTGAAATCTCTGGGTCCTTTGTCCTGAACGCTGACATCGACCAAGGTGCTCAGCTCACGCACCAAAGCGTCACGCTTATCCAAAAGGGAATTGCAATTGTTGCTGGGCGGATTGTAGCTCTTTGAGATTTCTTGGTTTACATCAGCCAGTTTGTCAATGATTTCATTGACATCTGATATCGCAAGGTTGATATATTCATTCATTTCCCTTTTGGTGTCGGCAAGGGCTTTGTTCGCATTTTGATAGAGCATGGTCAAATTCTGCGTTTTTGAAATGATATCTTCCCTTACCGCCGTACTGCCGGGATTGGTGCTTAATTTTGTCCATGCCTGCAGGAAGCTTGACAGCTGATCGTGGATACCGTCCGTATTCGCCTCGTTAAACGTGCTTTGCACCGTTTGCATGATGACGGATTCTTCATTCCACATATTGAAAAGCCCGTTTTGGGAAAGATAATTATTTTCCAAATAACGGTCAAAATTGCGGTATATTTCTTGGGCGTAGGCACCTGTTCCAATTTGACCTGGTCGGTAGTCAAAAGGAGTGGACTCTTGGAAACGGACAGATTGGCGGACATATCCGGCTGTATTGCTGTTCGCAATATTGTTACCGGTGGTGTTGATGGCGACTTGGTTCGCCCGTACCGCATTGTTTCCTATATTGAGTAAGTTGCTTACGCCTGTCATGATGATGCCTCAAATGTGTTTTTAATATCTGGCGCTGAATACGGCCGCCTGAGGATGTTCCTTCGCGTATGTTCCGCGTCTGCTGTAATTGGTGCGCTGCGGAGGTATGATACGTTCATGCAGATAATTCAAAAGGTCCTTGCTTTGGTCCAAAAGCCCCAAAGAAAGGCGGGTGTTCAAAGACGCCTGCCTTGCGCAGGCTTGTTCTTTCTTGTCAATGCTGAGCCAAAGGGAGAGAATGATTTCCCTTTTGTCTTCTGGAAGCATTTGGGCGTAATCTTTTAAACGCCCTCCGCCAAGGGCTTGGATAATGCTTTCTTTTTCCGTAGCCAGCTGCCTTAACAATTCGTGAATGGAAAATTCAATGGTCATAACTGCGTCGGTATCACGTTTCATGAGCAGGGAAAATTCTTCCTGCAAAAGCTCTTTCATGAGATCTAACGCCTTATCTTGGCGGTTTAATGTATCTTGGATATTTGCAAACATGTGATTCCTCCGTCAAATTTATGTCACATCAATTCTTTTTTTGGTCTGCACTAGGAAATTTCTTCCTTGGCGAAATACGGTTCAGGGTTTATGGAAAGCCCGTTTTGTCTTATTTCAAAGTGCAAATGGCTGCCATTTGTCCGACCGCTTGAACCTACTTTTGCAATTTGTGTGCCAGAATTGATTGTATCGCCTGCCTTGACAAGAAGCTCGCTGTTATGCCCATATACGCTTTCAACACCGTTGCCATGGTCGATAATGATCATGTTACCCAATTCCCTGTCTTGTCCCGCAAACTTCACAATGCCTGTTCCGCTTGCCGTGACCGCGCTGCCATGCTTCGCCTGAATGTCAAGCCCGGTATGCCAAGCCCTCTGCTTGTTGACAGGGTCGAATCTCCAGCCGAATGAAGAAGAAATGGAGCCGGCAGCAGGCATTTGAAATTCATTTTCCAAAGGCTTTGCGGAAACATTTTCAAAAACGGGGGGAGTGCTGATAATTGTGCCGCCGCCTATATGCGCAGCGGTTTCCATACCCTGCCCTGTTTGCTTCTTTGCCTGCATTTCTTGAATTTGAGCTTCTTCCTGAGGAGACAGGGAAGCCACAAGCGTACCCATTCTTAAAGCGTCTTCCAAGCTCGGAAGCTTGAATGCGGGCTTAATTTGTTCCGTTTCCGCTTGTGCGGGCTTCGTATTTTCCGCCACTTGAATTTGCGTGTCAGGCTTTTGTCCCCCGCTTGCCAAAATCATCGCCCGTCTTTGTTGATAAGGAATATAGGTTGTTGAAATGCCTGCCAAAATATCACTTTGCATGCTCTGTCCAATCCCCTGACTTTGGATTTCCTGACCGGACACCGCCTGCCGCGCATTTTGTTCCGGTTTTTGTTCAGGCTGCCGGATAGGCGTTTCTTGGTTTGTCCCTGTTTGGACGGTCGGTTCCGCAACCTTGAACGTGCGCGCGATGGAGGCGCTTCTGTCAAAATAATCTTCACGGGTCGGAGCTTTCACTTCCGTTGTGCGGGGGCTTTCCTGATATTTCTTAATAGGATTTCCCTTCTTGTCCAA